>NC_019692.1 GCF_000317085.1 Synechococcus sp. PCC 7502 | reverse complement strand
ATTACGGGTTATGGACAAACAACTCAACGCAAGGGTTAACCCTGATCTGCACAATCAGATTAAAAAGCTATCAAGTGATAGCAAAATTATCATGAATACTCTGGTAGAGACATTACTAGAAATAGGGTTAAAGCATTATCCTGAAAGTATCCTATCAAGTGATACTAGCTACATTACTAAAGATGACTTAATTAGCTTTGAGTCTGAGCTACTAAAAAAAGTTGAGAGCCTGATCGCTTCTGCCAGTGGTCAGGCTAAATCAATTGATGGCAGTAGTGTAAAGCCTAGCCCAGTTGAGTATGTGCCACAAGTTAAAAATATCCCTAGTCCTGATACCCATCCTGTAGGTACTGAACTGACTACCAAGGAAATGCTTGAATATCTCGGCATCAATATAAATAGTAAAAATTCTAAGCGTGATATAGATCGGGGCTTAAAATCTTATCCTGATCAAGTTTGGCAACCAATTGCAAGGGGATACTGGAAAAGGATCAGTTAAGTTTTTTGATTGTCTTTGTACGGCGATCTCCTAAATTCACAATGACACTTAGAACCCAATCACAGCGATCGCCTCTTTTTTCTGATTGGGAGTAACTTCGAGATAACGCTGTAGAGTCGCCAGACTTGCGTGACCTGATATTTCCTGAATAGTCCTAAGCGGTATGCCACTAGCAGACATCATGGTTAAAGCAGTACGTCTAAAACTATGGGTTGACACACCCTCAAAACCAAGATAATCACAATATTTTCTCAGCATCTCATCAGCCGCTTGACTAGACATTGGTTTCTCAGCATCTCTCTTAGACGGGAAAATATAACCATTTTTAGGTAGATCCGCCGCTTCAAGATAGTTTTGCAACTTTGGATTGATATCGATCTCCCTTGTTTTGAGCTTACCCTTGGTAACCGATTTACGGAATACAATCACGCCGTTAGAAATATCTTCCGTTTTCAGGCTAAGAGCCTCACTAATTCGACATCCTGAAAATAAACAGATCGCAAAAATGGCACGATATTTAGGCGATAAATAATTAAAAAATTCTTGTAACTGCTCTTGGGTCAAAATCTCAGCTTGACCATTCCGTTCTACTTTCATGGAGACTAGGCTAACTTGGTATAATTGCTATTTTACCAAGTAAACATCATATATTTATCAATACTTTCAGTTTTGATGCTCTCGTAAAAGTAGTCAGTTAAGCAAAACTTATCAATTCTGTTCCATCTCTAACCGCCTGAAACGTTGATTTTGCGTTACTCATCCCACGATTGATAAGTTTTTCAAAAGAGTTTACTTTGTCTACAGTTTTCCAGCTCTGGTAAACGATGTCTTGCACTAAAACCTATTTTTTCGGTTTACGATGTCTTGCTGATTAGCCCGATCATGGTCAACCATGTCATGGGTTAATGGTTGACGTTGTAAACCATGTTTATGAATTTTTACGGGGTAAAATAGACTAAATGTGATTACAGGGGTTTACAAGTGCGATGGATATAAATTTAACTGATGATCCAAAAATATCGGTAGCGGCAAAAATTCCGATGTCATGGTGTCAAGAGATTGATGCGATCTGTGAGTTAACACAAGTTACTAAATCTCAGTGGGTTGGAAATTTAATTGGTGATGCTCTTGGTAAAACTGATGGGGAAGCGAAACGTAAGGCTATTCAGAAATTATCAAATTTGATTGCCCAATCAGTTTAATCAAATCACTAAATCCCACTTAGTCCCATAAAGTCCCACTAATTAAAGGCAAAAAGCCAAGAGTTGATAAAGATTTCAGTGTAAGAATTAAAAATTAGTGAGAATTGTCACAAAACAGGTATCACAAACAAATCCTAGATTGTTCCACCTTATCCAAATATACGGCTAAAATGTCTGTACCGTCGGGGTTTGAGGCTTTTACCTCTCTCAGTTGTCCACAAAACCGATGGATTACCGATCGCGAGATTGGATACCCTTTGTCCTTCAACCACTGAGCATGATTCTCGAAGGTGTAACCGTGCAGATGTGAGGACTCAAACCGCTTTACTAATTGATTAAGAATTGGGCGGGGTAGCTTGGCTACTTTGGGGATGGGTGCTGTCTTCATGTTCTTACCCCTTTCATCTTGCCACTACGCTGATAGTGGTCAAAATCACCCCGACCCCATTGAGTGATTCTTGTAGATGTGATTGCCAGAATCGGAAGATCTGATCTGTAATGACTGTAATAGGGGTCAGAGCCAAAAACGATCTCATGACCTGCTTTTCTTTGTTCAAGTACCATTTCTTCAAATTTGACGATCGCTTCACGAGCATCATTTAAGATTTTATTAACCTCGATCGCCTTGTCTGAAAGTTGATCAAATCCTGCTTTGACTTTAGTTTCTAAGTCTGCGTAGTCTTGCTTTTGGGTAGCAAGTTGCGATCGCTGTTTTGGGAGAATCACTTCGATCGCAGCTAACTCATCTATGCGATCACGTTCGGATTGTTGCCAATGGCGGCGAGCTTGCAGAATTGTTTCCACATCGTCAAAGCTGTCTAATTGGGGTTCAGCAATTGGGGTCTGAAGTTCTGTAAATCGCTTTTCTAGGTTTGCGAGTTCGGTTTCTTTTCGGTCAATTTCTTGAGATTTGAGCATAAAACTTTGGTATTAGAGGGTAATTTGTTGGATATTAACTTAAGCAAAATTCTTGATTAACTTGAGAAAATCTATCGAATACAGCTAATCGCTATAAATATTACTGGACAAGGATTGTAGTTTTAGCTATCTGTTGATAAGAATTGTCTGAACTAATTTGCATTTACCAGATTATTTTAACTCATATCACTTGATATCGGATGATTGCAGTCCAAAAAAAAAGAACCCTAGAAGATTTTGCAAACTCTAGGGATAATCAAAACGGCAAGTTTTGCCGATTTAAGTCAGTTGATGACCAAAGTCGGTAATTAGATTGGTAAGTTGATTGTTAAGGCTACCAAGCTCATCATTAATGCGATCAATCACATCTCCAAACTCACACTCACTATGAGGATTGTAAGCTATGGCATACATCAAAATCCTAGCCAAGCCAGCGACCTTGTTATAACCATTAGTGCAAGCATAAAGCTCGGTTATCAAGTCTTTAATCTTGCTTGGAGAGATAACTTTAGGAGCCTCTTTACCATTTTGGTTAAGTACCTGATTAAGTGAATTAATGGAGTCGATCGCATCTTGGATAGGTGAATCACCTGAACCTTGCCAAAGATAAAATTTATCGTTAGGTTGATTCTCGGCAATCATCCTGAGAGCGTCCCCTTCAATAATGATTACGGGGCAAACTGAGAGTCTTCTATTAAGGCGGTTGATCTCGGATCTGATAAGATCGTTGTCCAAATTAGTCATAGTGATTAATAAGTTGATAAGTTTAGGAAATAGAAAGCGATTTTGCTGTGGTAGGCGATCGCTTTTTCTATGTTTAATGTAGTCCACTATCTGAAACAAATCAAGCACTTGATAGAATTAATTTTTGTTTACTATCCTATTTAGGAACTAAACCAGCTATAAATACCACTATATAGAACATTTGTAAGCTATAATTGATAGTATTACTATTGGAGGATGCGAAAAGTGTTTAGCCGATTACCTCATTTAATGGTCGATAAAGACCCCCGTTTAACTCAAAGGAAACTTGCTAATGAGTTAAAAATTTCTCATACAACCGTAAATAAGCTTTACAACGGGCAACCTTTGACCGCACGTATTGACCCTGATACGGTGCGGATTATTTGCGATTACTTTAAGTGTGAAGTTGGCGACCTTCTTGTAATAAAAGAGGTGAGTTAACCAATGGTTAATCCTGAAACTTTAGACTTGCGATCGCAAATCAGAGGTAAGAGATGTTCAGCATAGGAGACGTTGTGTACTCTGACACCAAGGTTCATGTGATAGAAGCGATTCGTCTCACTTCTACTGGTTATCAATACACTGGAACATCTATGAGCAAAATGTCTTATGCGATAGATCGAATTCAAGACATGTATCTTCCTAGTGATGGCGCAAATCTTGCCCAAAAACAATTAGCTATAGCACTTAATAATCGCTATATCATGTCTTGCTATTGGATTGGCTACGAACGTCTTGGAATTGGCAACCTTAATAAAGCCCCGTTGAATAATCCTAGTGTTAGGAGAGAGCGACCCTTTGCCACACTCCTTATGTCGTATCTTGAACTTTGTAAGGGCTGCCATGAATTTGCTAGGAGCCTTTATCCACATGACCCCATAATTCATTGGTTGGATGTGGTGCTCGAATTTAAAGAGAGTTTTATAGAGTACTCCATAAAATCTAGGCAAGACCCTGATCTAGGACTGTATCAATGGTTAGCCCTACAACGCCAGTTATACAAGCGACTAGAGAACCGTAAAAACCCTTTTTCGGAATCATGTCCTTTTTTCTTCAACTTGATTGCAACTAGCTGTCGTCTAGCTGAAAAAAATAAAATCTTTGATGTCAAATTCTGGGTTCCTTTCCTTAGAGCATTCAGAGAATACTATAAGCACGTCCAAGAAAAGGGAGTAGGAGTTATGTATATTTCGGGAGATAGGCTACTGCAAACAGCAAGGGGAAAACCCAGGTCTCTTAGACAACCCAAAACGACTAGAGATGTCAAAGACGAAAAACTAGCTGAGTATTATTGCTTACGGCAGCTAGAAAGTAAATCTGGTAAGCGTTTCAAGGTTTAATATAAAAAGTATTGAGTTTTTAAGCTAATCAGAGCATTCTATAATCATGCGATCGCCTGAAAGTTATTTAGGCAATCAAAGAAAAATCTCAGACATTTCTACCTGAGACCTTTCATTATTCACCCTATCCAAAATCGGCTTACAAACTTTCCACGGCGCGTAACTGATAGCGGATAGGTTTAACCTTTAGAGCGGTTACCTATGATTAAAACACAACTTTTCCCAGCCCTAGAAAAAAATTTAAGCTTCATTTGTGGCAATTATAGCTTAGAAAGTAGCAATATAGCAAGTGCTAAAGAATGCTATGACTCACGCAGGTCAAAACTTAGACCTCATCAAATAGCCGCTAGATTGCTGATGGACTACGGTAAAAATATTAGTTTGTCAGATTATGGATTTTTAATTTTCGTTTCTACAAGGCAAGAATTAACGCCTAGAGACAGGGAAAGGTATAAACAGCTATTCCTAGAACATAGTGCGATCGCCACTTCATTAATCTGTGGTTTACCTCTACCTCAAGGGGGACAAACTGATGTTTAGTCAAGCTTTACGCCCTATAGAGGTTTTATCGCTCCCAGATTTTGAAGCTTTCAAAGCAAAAATGCGATCGCTATTTATCAGAGGATCGGGCATACATCCAGATTTATTTGAGCAATTTAGGTTTATCAGCGACATTGACACGAGTTACAGTGGCGAGTGGTCATCAGAGCTTTATGACATTTTAGGCTTTGACTATAAGCGGTTTAGACATTCTGCCAATGCCAATATGTACGCTTTACTTCTAGAGAATGAAGATAGATCGATCTGGCAAGTAGTTTTAAGCGATCCAAGCGATCCGAGGGGCTATAGGTACGTTACCCCTACAGGCAATGGTAACAAAGCATTTACCCCGCCTATCCCTGTATCAATCAGGCAGAAAATAAGCGATCGCTATGGTGTCGATGTACCTTTAACTCGGTCTTTCTGGGATTGGTATAACGATCATCGTGAGCTTAATTTAATAACCACTGAGGGCGGTAAAAAAAGTTTAGCAACTCTATCAGAGGGCATAGTAGCGATCGCAGTTTACGGGGCAAATTGCCTAAAGTCCCCTGATCTAATTCCCTACATAGGCGATCGCAATATCATCATCGCCCTGGATCAGGATACTAAGCTAAAAGCCAAAATAACCGTTAATCAAGGTAAGAGAGCAGGGGTAAGTTTTGCTAGAAAGCACGGGGCTAAATCTGTAAACATTGCAGTGTGGAACCCTAACCAAGGCAAGGGCTTAGACGACCTAAAAATACAGTCTGGGGTGGAAGTTTTAGAATCTGTCCTAAATAATGCGATCGCAGCTACCAGTAATCCTAGCGAGTGGCATCAACTCAGCCCCGACCTAGTTTTAAATCAGCGATGGTGCCAAAATATCGTAATCCCTGACAGTGCAAAACTGGTAGTTTTGCGATCGCCTATGTACACGGGCAAAACGGCGGGGTTTTTATTTGAGCAAGTGCAACGGGCAAAAGACAAAAATCAGAAAGTTCTAGTCATTACCCATAGGACTCAGCTAATTGAAGAGCTATGCAATAATTTCGGGTTAAGGACTAAGTATGAGTTAAGCACTGGTACAAAGTCTGAACAATCAGATAAGCGGTTAGAAGCCAATATTTACGGGTTGGGCTATGTTGTCGATAGCTTACATCCTGACAGTTCAGAGCCGTTCGATGCTACCCAGTGGCATGATGCGCTAATCATTATCGACGAGTGCGAACAGGTTTTAGCCCATACTTTTAACTCATCAACCGATATAGACAAACACCGCTTAGAAGTATTGGCACAAATTAAGCAGCTAATTGTTCAGACCGCTAATAGTGAGTACGGGCGGATCATTCTGTCTGATGCGGGGCTAACTCAACTCTCAATCGATTTTGTCCAGAAACAGCTAAGACAGCCAATGTCTCAGTATGTCGTGGTTAATCAATATAAATTCAGTGAGTCTGAGTCATGGAATATCAGCAGCTATCAAAATCCTATACAGGTATGGTCTAAGCTCTATGAGCGTTTAGATAGTGGCGATCACTTATTAATTCATACTGACAGCCAACAATTCAAGGGCAAACAGTCAGGGGTCAACATTGAGGCAATGCTTAATAAGAAGTATCCACACCTCAAAACCCTATTAATTGACTCTAAAACTATTGCTAACCCCGATCACCCCGCCTATCAAGCGATCGCTAGAGGATTAGATACAACCCTAGTTAATTACGACGTGGTCATTGCCACACCCGCCATAGAAACAGGGGTATCTATCAACCTAAAAGGGCATTTTAACGCCGTGTTTGGATTCTTTTGTGGGGTCAGTTCAGTAGATTCTACTCTACAGACACTCGCTAGGCTTAGAGATCCTGTCGATAGGTTTGTTTGGTTTGCCACTAGAGGGCTAGGATTTATCGCCAATGGGTCAGCGAAGTATCAAGAATTAATTAACCAAGCCACCCGTCAAACTGCTAAGAATATCTCCCTACTTAAAAATTTTGGAGACAGGGGCATAGACTTAAACCCTAACCTGATCGCCTTGGAGACTTGGGCAAAAATGTCAGCTAAGACTAATGCAGGATTAGCCAATTTTAGAAAATTCTGCGAACTAGATTTAGAATCTGCGGGGCATACCGTAACCAAAATCGCAGTATCAGGCAACCTCGATCAACTAAACAAAGAGGTTTTAGATAATCGTGATCAAAACTGGGAGGTAGAAAGGACTGCGATCGCTGATGTGGAATTACCAGATCAAAAAGTTTTAGAGTCAATTAAGGCTAAAAAGTCTAAGACTGAGAATGAGCATAGGGTTATCAGAAAGGACAAGTTACATAATGACTACAGTATTGAGGTTAACCCTGATTTAGTTAAAGCTGATGATTTAGGATTTAAATCTAAATTCAGACTTCATTACTATTTGACAGTGGGGAGAGAATATTTAGCCCAGTCTGAAACTAAAAACCTTGAGAATTTACTTCAATCAGATCAAGGGTCTAACTCTGGATCAAGGGTCGGTAATAATAATGAATTCAATACCCATGATCCAGAATCTCCAAAAAACAGATCAAGGGTATGGACTCCCAAGGCTAGAAAGCGGTTGATCGGGCGTAAAGTCAAGATACTTGAGATTTTAGGGATTGATAGGTGGTTAGAGCCTAATCAAGATTTTAGGGGTAGTGACTATGGGGCTATCAAACTAGCTAATATGCTTACCCCAGATCGAGAGTTCGATCTAAATAACCTTACTGAATCTGAGCAGGTAATAGTTAATACAGCGATCGCCACTAGAGCAGACTTAAAAGACACTTTAGGCATAACCATACACAGGAAAGACTCTCCTATCCTGATTGTCCAGAGGTTACTAAGCTGTCTAGGCTTACGACTAACCAAAGTCTCTAGGGATAAGGTTAACGGTAAAGCAGGGGAGAATGTTTATCAATTCAAACCAGACGAGCTTGAGTTTGCCGCTATTAGATCAAGGGTATTTGA
The DNA here is from genome assembly GCF_000317085.1 of Synechococcus sp. PCC 7502. NCBI lineage: Bacteria > Bacillati > Cyanobacteriota > Cyanophyceae > Pseudanabaenales > Pseudanabaenaceae > Pseudanabaenococcus > Pseudanabaenococcus habilitatus. The sequence continues at coordinate 2,003 of NC_019692.1, read as the reverse complement.
TTCTTGGTTAGACAAGGATCGAGAATCTGGATCAAGGGTCGGTAATATAGAACAATTTAATACCCATGATCCAGTCGATACGACTGACATTGTGAATTTAGGCGATCGCAACTTAGAACATTAATTTCCCCCTCCCCTTTAGTAAAAAAACAGCCCACAAGTACATCGGGAGTATTGCAATAGTTACTAAATATTAATAAATACTTAACTAGGAGAGTTTGTGAGTTCTGATTTGGCTATAGGAGCATATCAAGTAATAGTTTCAACTCCCAATGGAGACAAGATAGCTATAGTAGCTCCTGCAAAAGAAGTGGATATGCCTACTACGTGGAATTTTTTCTGGAAAGATTTGTGGAATTCTACTGACTTTGAGTATCAAGGTATCGTTAAAATAAGCTGTGATGGTTTGCTGTGGGGACTGGTACGTTATAGCGTTTTCCCTCTAAATGACCATCAGAATATTCTAGAAGTTGAACATCTGGAATCCAACCCAATTAGTCGAGGGACCTTAGATAATCGGTTAGTTGCACCTATCGGGCAATGGTTGATGTGGTATGTGTCAAAAGTAGCTCTACAGTACTGTCCTTGCAATAATGACGATCCACTACTGATTTTAAGCTCTTTGGAGACAGCTACCGATTATTACAGGGATGTGATAAAACTAGAGTACATTGGGGTTGCACCTAGTGCTCCAGGAGAAGATTTATATGCTTTTAGATTCACAAGAGACAAAGCCACAGAATTCTGTAAATCACACGAAAGAAAGTGGGGCAGACCGTCACGTATTGACCCCTAAGCAAGTTCAAGCTGGTACAAACGTGGTTATGACCTATCAAGAACGCCTAGACTATCTTCGATCTTCTAAGTTAGGTGAGCTTTATGGCTTTCCACAAACTTCTAAATAATCTACACAAAGTTATAGAACTTTAGCGGCGATCGCCCAAATCATAATAAATTAACCCAAAAATTAACCATCACCAGTCGAACGTGACAACTATCACGGGTTAATTAGATGAGCTATCACATTGAATACTGCGGCTTTGAGAGATAGTTAATCCATACAAAGTTATCTCTCAGAAATCCATGAACGACACATTAGTAGCAGTACAAGAACAAACTTTAACCGAACAAAAAGAATCGCTATCTAAACTAATCTCTACCCCTAGCAGAGTTAAGTTATTCGCCTCATGGGTAGAGATTGAAGGTAAGTTAGTTTGCCAGTGGATTTCGGAATAGGCAATACTACTTCTTAACTACCCTGAAAGATATAGAAGAGCTTCTACTTTTTGGTAGACAGTAATATTCAGTAAGTCAGTTATTCTTAAATCAATGCAAAGGGCTTTCAACATTAGAGTCAGACGACCTAAGTAGTTAAGCATCAATGTTATATATATCAAAAAGCTAGTCACATAGTAGGCGTTTAAGAACTGCCTCTGTGACTGGCTTTAAACTTTATAGACGGCAATGATATAGATAGTTTAAAAATCTGCCGCACTTTTGCCGCAACAGCAAAACCTTTGACGGCGATATTTGAGGCAGGTTTAACCACTACTCAAGCAACAAAAGATTTACTAAATCGCAGGGCTAACAATCAAATTACTGGTACACCTTAAAAATGGGTACTATTGTACCCAAAATCTGGACTAACTACGATCGCAGTCCAAAAAAACAAGTCAAGTTAATTAAACTAAGCGGTCAAAGCCATAACAGATAAGCATATTAAAACTTGGTGTTTTGCCCAAGAAGCAAACAGTCAAAATATCAACTATTAGCAATCGCTATAAATATTGATATATCTACTTTATAGGGTTTGCTATCTGTTGATGAGAATTATCTGGACTAATCCGTAGCAAAAATCTAGTCCAGACTTTGCTATCAAAAATTATCAGGTGATAGTAAGTTATCTTATCAATCTGTAGCAGTCGATTAGTCCATTGATACCATTGATAATCTTAATTGCTATCAAGTGATAGCAGTATGGTATTCTAGGCTGACACATTTAC
>NC_019691.1 GCF_000317085.1 Synechococcus sp. PCC 7502 | reverse complement strand
CTGATAAATTTTAGATCAGGTTTTTTAAGGGCAGTGTGAGATAAACCGTTGTCTCTTGATTGCAAATACTAGTAATGAGAAATCGTCCACCATACAATTTGACAGCCTTCTCCGCAATTTTCAGTCCTAGTCCCATACCTTGTTGTTCGTAGATTTGGCGTTCAAACTGCATAAATGCGCCCAATGTAGCAATTTGTGTCTCGGTCATACCCCGTCCCCGATCGCTAATCCAGAGATGAAACATTCCATCCTTGCCTTCTCCACGCACAGTCACTAAAGTTTTTAGTTCAGAAAACTTAAAGGCATTCTCCAACAACTCATTCACAATCCATTGGAGATGGCTAGAAGGAACTGATAGCTCCACGTCTTCAATCTGGCAGACTAGGTCTTCAAGGCGGTGACATTCTTGGGCGATCGTTGCTGCAAAATCCTGAATAAATATACTCCTAGAACTATTATTACTTTTGTTGGCAGTATCCTTAGCAGTACCTTCTTCCTGAGGTAAAGTCAGAACAAGTTCGAGAAAAAGATAGTTTAAAAATTTCTGGGTCAATTTTTCTAAGCGCAGGGCTGATTGATAAGAAATATCCAACCATTCATGAATTTCCTCAGAACCCATATCATCAATACCATCGATTAAGAACTGAATCCCCGATAAAATGCCACAGAGGGGGGTGTTCAATTCATGGGGCAAACTGGAAGCAATATTACCCCGTACTGCTTGTAAATTATCTGTCAAAAGTGCGATCGTGTTCCGTTGTAGGTTGGAAAATGATTGAATGCGATCGTACTGGTTTTTAATTCTCAACATGGAGTGAACTCTTGCCATTAGCTCTAAACGATTGATAGGTTTACTAATAAAGTCATCAGCACCTACAAACAGGGCTTGGGCAAGGTCTTTTTTGTCCGTTAAAGCCGTAGCCATAATAATTGGCACGTTACTCCATTGTGGCATCGCTTTAATTTCTTTACAGACCTGAAGACCATCCATGCCTGGCATCATTACATCTAGCAAAATTAGATGGGGCTGCAATAGATCGAGGGAGGTGATCGCCTCTTTACCACTAGCCACATAATGTAATTGATAGTCTTGATTGCTTAAGAAGGTTTCAATCACATCAAAGTTATTGGGTTCATCGTCAACGACCAAAATAGATGGTTTGTTCATGGTTTTATTTGTAATAACTCATCAATTTGCGTAGCGAGTTGCTTGAGCTTGAGTGGTTTGCTCATATATCCATTCATGCCTGCCGCGAGACATCTTTCCCGATCGCCTTCCATCGCCAGAGCAGTTATGGCAATGATCGGAGTATTAATCAAGTTAGGATCGAGGCGAATTTGCTTAGTTGCCTCAAACCCATCCATACCCGGCATTTGAATATCCATAAGGATGATATCTGCGGAATTTGCCTTTGCCATGCTCACTGCTGCTTCTCCGTTTTTGGCGATGATGACTCGGTAATTGATGGCGGTCAGATAGGAGGTGAAGGTTTGAATATTCACGTCGTTGTCTTCGGCTAACAAAATAAGCGGCGCATTTTCAGGATTTACGACCAGTGGCGGTGAAGTTGTGACGGTTGGTTCAGATTCTGGAGCGCTAGACTCAGACCTTTGATAGGGCAGAGCAACGGTGAAACGGCTGCCTTTGCCAACTTCACTCTCAGCCATGATTTGACCGCCATGTAGTTCGACAATTTGCTTAACTAGGGCGAGTCCTAAGCCAGTGCCTTCGTACTGACGGTTGAGGGCGCTATCTACCTGTACAAAGGGCTGAAACAGTCGTGGTAAATCTTTAGCGGCAATGCCAATGCCCGTATCTACGACTTGAAATACGATCATTGGCGAATTTATGTCTCTAATTCGTTGGGGAATTATCGCCTCTCCTTGCCATGTACCGCCGCTACCATCGGCAACTAATAGCCTGATTTGTCCTTCATTGGGGGTGAATTTGACGGCATTGGTGAGCAGGTTGATTAATACCTGTTTCATGCGGCGCTCTTCGACATTGATCTTGTTGATATGTGGAGGAATATTACAGGAGACTTGAATTCTCTTATTAAATGCCTGTTGTTTGATAAAAGCGAGGCTGGAATTACAAAGATTTTTGACTGAGACTGGTGAAATATCCAGTTTCATCATCCCTGATGTAATTTTCGACAGGTCGAGAATGTCATTAATCAGGGATAGCAAGTGTTCGCCACTTGACGCTACTGTGCCGATCGCATTTAATTGTTTTTCGTTCAACGTCCCTAAAAGTTGCTCATGCAAACCCTCGGATAGTCCCAAAATGGAATTTAGTGGGGTGCGGAGTTCATGACTCATGTTGGCGAGAAATTCATCCTTGAGTTTGGTGGCACTCAGAAGTTCATCATTGACTTTGAGCAGTTGGATTTCGGTTTGTTTGCGAATCGCCAATTCAGATTGAACTTGTTCATAAAGATTGGCTTGGTGAATGCCGATTGCTACTTGCTTCTCAGTTTGTTCTAATAATTCGATTTGCCATGATTGCCATGCGTAGGGCTGAACGTTTTTATACAGTCCTAGCAGACCCCAGAGTGTTTCATTAATGAAAATGGGCGTGATCATGTAGGCTTTTACTTGCATCCGCTCCAATATTTCGAGATAACAGGGAGAAAAATCCGCTTGATAAATATCGGGAACAACCATACATTCATGCTTGCGGAATCGACCGCCTCTGGTTTCTTGGAGGTAAGTATCGTCCCAAGTCTTATGTACTCCATTTTCTATGAGTTTAACCCAAGCATCATCAACGGATTCGACGATAAATTCACCACCCCAATCGGGCTGAAAGCGATAAATGGCAACGCGATCTAAGTCTAATATTTCTCTGATCTTATTTACAGTGATATTGAGAATGTGGGGAATATCTAGGACTTGGAGAATCGATTGGGTAATAAAAAATAGTGCCTCTTTTTGTGTTACTAGCTGGGATAACTTAGCCTCAGCCTCTTTGCGATCGCTAATATCAAAATTAATCCCAATCATACATTTAGGATTACATTGATCGTCCCGAACAAGCTTTCCATAGGCTTTAATGAAGTGAATACTGCGATCGGGATGAATGACTCGAAACTCACAATCATACTCGGCAAGTCCTAATGAGGCTTGTTCGAGCAAAGTTAAAGTATCGCTACGATCTTCGTGATGGATCGCGTTTACCAAAATTTCAAAAAGCTGATGGGAATCAGTTTCTTTTGATATTCCATACATTTCATACATCCGATCGTCACAATCAATAATGTTCTGCGAAATATCCCATTCCCAGCAGCCGATCGCCCCAGACTCGAGTGCTAAAGTTAGGCGTTCTGTTAGTCGTTGTTTTTGTTCTTCCCATCTCTTGTGTTCGGTAATATCACGCAAAATTTTGGAAATACCAATAACTTTACCCTTTTCATCCATCAAAGGAGAAATAGTCAAGGATACATCTCGTGTACTGCCATCTTTACAGAGACGAATGGTTTCAAAATGCTCTATCCTTTCCCCTTGGCGGAGGCGAGCAATAATCATGGTCTCTTCTTCTTGGCGATCTGGAGGAATCATTAATAGAATCGATTTTCCCACGATATCATCGGTTGAGTAGCCAAACACCCGTACAGCCGCAGGGTTCAAACTAGTAACAATTCCATCTAGGGTTTTAGTAATGATTGGATCATGGGAAGACTCAACCACTGAGTTTAATAGACGAGAAGTTTGCTCATTTCTTCTTAGTTCTAGCTGACTAATGACTAGGCGACTGAGGGATTCTAGTTGGCTAATATGCTCTGGTGTCAGCTCTCTAGGCTGGTAATCGACTACGCATAAAGTTCCCAATGTATAGTTGTCAGGGGATTTTAAAGGAATTCCCAAATAAAAACGAATATTTGGGCTTTCGGTAACTGATGGATGATCGGCAAAACGCAAATCTTTGGTCGCATCGGGAACATTTAAGATTTCATTGTCAAAAACAACATGACCACAAAAAGAAATCTCGCGAGGTGTTTCTGTTTCGTCCAATCCGACACGAGATTTAAACCATTGCCGATCTCGATCAACAAATGATATTAAAGCAATTGGCGTTCCACAAACTTTAGAAGCAAGGTTAGTTATATCGTCATATTCTTGTTCTGGTAATGTATCAAGAATATTGTAGCGGTTGAGTTCAGCTAGACGATCGTTCTCATTTGTTGGTATTTGTGGATATTCCATGAGATTCTCCTCATCTATGATTTCGTAGCAGTTTCCGCATCTTGAGTAATTTTCTCTGCTTGATCTAACTCTCCGATTTTCTTATAATGTAAATCTCAAATAGGTTTTAAAAAATTTTGCTAATAGTAGAAGCTTTTTTATTAACTTCTATTTTTTTTAATTTATTTGGCTTATGTTTGAGTAAGTGATTAACTTAGGTAAGTTGCTTAAATACGTTACAAAACTTAATATAGTTATTGATACTAAAGCTCAATCGCCCAGATAGCGACATCTAGCCAGAACATGGATACTTGTCTGCGGGAAATCCTAGTGAGTTGCCCTTCAAACTTTTCACAAATCACTGAAGGAAGGCACAAAGAACACTTAGAAAAGTATAATCCGCTCTTAATTGCGATCGTATTCAAATGTTGCTGTAAGCTTCTCATCGGTTAAGCCAGCAGGACATGGTAATGAAAAGCGGGGTTTACCACCAGCCAGCATATTTTCACCATTTACACGTTAGTTGCTTGGTTAGCTAATATTTGGATGGAGTCAATTTATGGTTAATATGAATTCTTATTGTAAAGACTTCTATCTTTATTATGCAACTCAATTAAACCATACATTGCTCAAACATGATTTGATACATCTTGATGTGATGATTTTTTTTATCAACGGATGATATAAATCGTTAGGTAAATTACAATGATCAATAAAATTAACTCTGCTTCTTTAAATGCTTTGACTGTCAAGGTTAAGGATGTCTTGGCAGATATTAAAAAAGGCTTTCTGCCTATGCTTGGAGTTGTAGTAGCCTTAGTCCTAGTATTACAAGCTACCTTCTTCAGTCCTGCGGTGATCGCTGCGCCTTTTTCTAAACAAGTTGAAGGTGTAAAAATCGATATGGGAATTGATAAAGCCGCAGGAACTATTAAGGAAATCAGTCGTGATATCCGAGATGGTAGAACGGATAAGGTGATTGACAAGGTCGCTACTTCCAGCAAAGAAATCTCGAAAGAAATGGGAAATCGAGCTAAGGAATTAGCTAAAAATGTGAAAGATGGTACCAAGGAAAATATTGGTAAAGTTGAGAATGCCACCAAGACTGCTAAGAATGATATTGGTGATGGTGTAGAGAAAGCTAAAAATGCGGTTGGCGATCGCACTGATGAAGCTTTAGATAACACTAAAGAGCTATCAGAAAAGTCTGGTAACAAAGTGGGAGAAATGGTTGATTCTGTTAAAGATTTTCTAGGACAGTAAGAACCAAGACAGCTACAGATTTTAGATTTTAAATATTGGAGAAATTAGATAGAATTTATTTAGTTCATTTTAATTGGGCTAGTGGCAGGTGCCTTAGCTGGTCGTTTAGTTCAAGGAAGCGGATTCGGCATAGTTGGTGATATCGTTGTCGGTATTATTGGTGCATTATTAGGAGGCTTCCTATTTAGTACTTTTGGAGTTTCCACTGGTGGTGGCTTAATCGGTAGTTTACTGGTAGCAACTATTGGGGCAGTAGTCTTACTATATGGAGTTCGGTTAGTCTCAAGAGCTTCGTAATTACTCTTTTTTCTGGCAGCAATTTAGAGCAGACCTGTCATTAATTATCGAATATTCCCCTTATGTAATGGGAACCATATAGTCCCTAACTCTATGTTATTGGCGTAAATATTCTTTAGTTGAGTGACAGGAAAAAGCTTTCAATTTTCAATTTCTGTCATAGTTTTAAGCCATTTATTTCAAGTCATTTATCAGGAAAAGTCAACATGAATAATGAAAAGATAAGTTCTACCAATCAAACGGATTCTAACCCTGATCCTATTACTGGAGAATCAGGCGCACATCCTTTGGGAACAGGTGTAGGTGCCGCAGGTGCGGGTGCCACTGCCACAGTGATTGGTGGAGTTGTGGGAGGACCAATCGGTGCGGTAGTTGGAGCTGTGGTCGGATCAGTGGTAGGAGGATTAGCTGGTAAAAGTACCGCCGAGCAAATTAATCCCACAGTTGAAGATACCCATTGGCGGGCAAGCTATAGTTCTCGTCCATATGTGGAAAAAGGAGCAGTATACGAAGACTATCAACCTGCCTATCGTATTGGCTATGAAGGCTATGCACGCTATGGCAAGAGCGGTCAGAGTTTCCATGATGTTGAATCAGATTTACATCGGGATTACGATGCGAATAAAACTGGATCTTTGAGTTGGGAGCAAGCTAAACACGCAGTTAAAGATGCATGGGATCGAGCAGCTACATCTGTACCGAGTAGATAGTTAATCAAATCCAGTAATTTAATAGCCCTTCTTCAGACTTAATCCAAAGCTGACTAAGGGTTCAGATTTAATTCGTTTCAAGTAATCACTCATACCTTTTAATTTAGGGGAATATATACTATGTCTGTACAAATAGAAGATACCAAACGGACTGCGATCGCAGTAAAGCTATCAGAGATGAAGGCTTTACAGAATTTACTTATTTCTAATGAGGAAGCTTTGATCGAAGCCTGTCCTGATCGGGAAATTACTAATCGGTTAGAGAGTTTACTCCGTGATGATCGCAAGAACCTAGGAATTATTGAAACTGTAATTGTGCAGTATGGCATTAAAGCTGAACCAAAAGCTAAAGTGCAGAAAGAGATGGAAGAAGTGCAAAAGATCATGAAGGATTCAGATGTCACTTTATTTGAGAAAGTTGCCAAACATGAACTCCTCACCCATACACAGGCAATGGCAGGAGTACTTGTGCATAAGGCTGGTCAAGTAGTTGGTGCGGATATTGCCGTGGCGATCGCTCCTCTTAATGGAGTTAACTTTGATAATCGTGGACATGAGGAGCAACTGAAAGGAATTATGGAATCCTTGAGTACATTAGAACTCACAGGTCTGCCTTCTGATAATGGTCTATGGTCAAGGGTTCAGGATACCATCGCAGCCATTAGTGGAGTTGCGGGTGGTATTATAAGTCGTAGTGATCATGAAATTGGGATCTGTGACTTAATTCGATTGGATCATACTAAGGTCAATACCCTATTTGCCCAGATTAAAGCTACTAATGATCCGCAAAAATTACAAGAGTATTTTGGGCAGATATACTTAGACTTATCCGCTCATTCTGAAGCTGAAGAGGAGGTTGTCTATCCCGCCGTCCGTCCATATTATAACGATATTCAGGAACTGTATGACGAACAAGCAAAAGCGAAGAATCTTTTAGAGCAGATCAAAGCTATGAGTTGTGAAGACACGGTGGAATTCAAAACTGCGGTAGAGGGTTTGATGATTGCTGTCACTGCTCATATTAAAGAAGAGGAAGATGAAATGTTTCCTCGTATTAAAGAAAGTTTTGGCGATGAACAGCAGAAGCTCATGGCTACTGAATTTAAAGCCGCTAAAAGTAAGATTCAAGACCAGCGACTAGCCCTTGCTGCTCAGTAGATTTTCTGCGGGCTTGCCCTAATTGACCTGCTTGAGTAGAAGTTATGGTAAGTCTATCCTGAGTCGGCGTGGAATTGATGATTGGGGAATCTATGATGGGCATAAGGGTGCGGATAAAAATTATTAGCCTGCACTCTTTATAAAGAAGGAGCTGTTGATCCATAAGCAACCTAAGGACTGATCGGTATCCCCTTGGCAAGATAGGAGAGCCTTCTCTTTATGCCTAATTTCTAAAGAAATTTAAGTTGAAAAATAAGTTAAATAGTAAGAAAAATGAATAGAAAAATAGTCACCCCCTTTGTGGTTGGGATCTTAATGATTGCCACCTCTGCTTGTAATGATGCCAAAACTACATCCCAAGCTCCAGAGCCTAATTCAACTAATAATAGCAATTCCGCTCCGATCGCTCAAAATTCACAAGATTCTAAAGTGGCTAAGGATGATGCTCAAAGTGAAGTTCGCCAAAAACAGCTAGCGGCAGATATTCGAGCTAGGGAACAACGGAATAACGTGGCAGGCGATCAGCTAAAACGGGATGATAGCGATCTTGCCAGTGAAGTGCGAAGCAAATTAGAAGCTAATATTCCAGGTGGTAATCTTACTGTTGCCGCTAAAGATGCGATCGTCACTGTGTCAGGTACCGTACCTAAACCCGATCAGATTCCTAAAATCCAGAAGTTAGGAATGGAAATCAAGGGGGTAAAGAGTATGGCTGTTACGGTGAAGTTGGCGCCCCAGTCAAATTTGTCTATTCCCAACAAGTATTCCTAGATAGCGATCGCCACAATTACTTTTGCAAATACTTCTACAGATCTTAATTTGAGCATTCTCATTTACGTTTTGTATTCTATTCAATTAATTCAGTCAGGAAATCAAATACTTACCTGTAAGAGTAAATGGGATAAATATCCTGACTCTTAATCCTTTCATGTTTATTAAGTTAGGAGAAATTCTATGACAAGTTTATCTGGTAAACACGCCTCCTTTTGGATCGACTCAACTCCTGTCACTACTTATCCCTCTCTTGAAAATAGGCTTTCAGTCGATGTTGCCATTATAGGTGGTGGCATCGTGGGACTCACTGTAGCGACATTGCTAAAACGGGCGGGAAAAACCGTTGCGGTAATTGAGTCTAGACAAGTTGCCTTAGGTGTCAGCGGTCATACAACTGCTAAAGTTACAGCATTACATCAACTGATTTATGCGGATTTAATTGAGCAAATTGGACAACAGAAAGCAAAACTTTATGCAGAATCAAATCTAGCTGGAGTTGAGCAAGTTGCCGCTTTTGTCTCTGAAGAGCAGATTGATTGTGATTTTAGTCGTCAAAGCTCTTACACTTTTGCTGAGCGAGATATTGAGCTAGATCAAATTAAAGATGAAGTGGAAGCCGCTCATAAACTAGGACTTCCCGCGACCTTTATTACAGAAACATCACTACCATTTGCGATCGCAGGAGCAATCAAGCTTGAAAATCAAGCTCAGTTTCATGTTCGCAAATATTTGCTACATCTTGCTAAAAATATTGCTGGCGCTGGCAGCTATTTATTTGAGAATACTAGGGTTCAGAGAGTTGATGATGGTGATTCCTGTTACGTTGTTACTGATCTGGGTGTAATTAATGCCCAAGATGTAGTTGTTGCCACGAATCTACCGATTCTAAACCTAGGGCTTTTCTTCGCCAAAACCTATCCTGAACGCTCCTACATCGTGGGTGCAAAAATCGATCCCGCGAAAGCACCGCAGGGAATGTATATCGGTAGCGGAAAATCTTCTCATTCGATTCGCACCACTCCCTATGAGGATGGGCTACTCCTACTGGTTGGTGGTGAAGGGCATAAAGTTGGCACAGTTACTAATACTGAGGAACGGTATCAAAAACTAGAATCCTATGCCCGCGATCGCTTTGGTATTGATACCTTTGCATACCGTTGGTCAAACCAAGACATGGTGTCCTTTGACAAGCTTCCCTACATTGGTAACTTGACTCCCTTCAATAAACACATTTATGTCGCCACAGGATTTAGTCTCTGGGGCATGTCGAAGGGAACTATGTCTGGGATGATTCTCTCCGACTTAATTCTCGGAAAAGACAATCCTTATACAGACCTGTATGACTCACTGCGTGCAACTCCATTTGTAACAGTGGAATCGGTCAAACAAGAAGCTAGTGTGGTAACTCGATGGATTGGCGATCGCTTCAAAGGTTTATTATCTTCTTCCTTTAGCGAAGTGGCTAAGGGTGAAGGCAAACTACTGACCATTGATAATGAAAAGGTCGCAGCTTACCGCGATGAACAGGGAACTATCCATGCTGTCTCGGCAACATGTACTCATCTCGCTTGTATTGTGAGTTGGAACAACGCTGAGAAAAGTTGGGATTGCGCTTGCCACGGCGCAAGATTTAGCTGTGACGGCAAAGTGATTCAAGGACCTGCTGTCAGGGACTTGGAGCAAGTCGTTAACTAAATTCATCACCTTGGTGATGGACATAATGTGTGGTTCTCTGCGCTGCACATTATGCGCTTCTCAAATCATTTTTATGTTTAGAAATTTGGAGTCAAAAATGGAAAAGTATATCTGTAAAACCTGTGGATATGTCTACGATCCTGCACTCGGCGATCCAGACTCAGGCATTGAACCTGGTATTCCCTTTGGAGCTTTGCCCGATGATTGGGTTTGTCCCAAATGTGGAACTCCCAAGGCTGACTTTGAGCCAGAAGATACGCCAGCTACAGACGTTCCTTTAATGGAACCAGTCTAAGAACTCATTTAAGAATTGCTCTAGATTCCCTCAGCCCCCCCCCTTTTTAAAGAGGATTGAGGGTGATCTCTTAGAGTCTTTAACCAACACTATTCATTAATTCAGGAAAATTATTATGCAAACAATTAATATTGGACTAACCGATACCCAACGCCAAGGCGTGATCGACCTCCTCAACAACGACTTGGCAGATAGCTATTTGCTATTAGTCAAAACGAAGAAATTTCATTGGGATGTGGTAGGACCTCAATTTATGACCTTGCACAAACTATGGCAAGCGCATTATGAAGCCCTCACCATCAATGTGGATGTGATTGCCGAACGGATTAGAACTTTAGGTGGTTACCCTGTCGGAACGATGGAAGGATTTCTCAAAATCTGTTCTCTCAAAGAAGATGCTGGAAAAATCCCCACAGCAACAGGTATGGTATCGCACTTGCTAGCCGATCATGAACAAGTGGTACGCAATTTGCGTGAACATATTGAGAAATGTAGCAACAAGTTTAAAGATGACGGAACCGCAGACTTTCTTACAGGTTTGATGGAACAGCATGAGCAAATCTCATGGATGCTGCGTTCTTTTGTTGAAGGCGAAGCGATCGCATCCAATGGTGCAAAGCCAGAACCTAGTAAAAAAACTGTCGGAGTTTAAAAACTACGATATTGCCTCAGAAAGAACCATTCATGAATGGGCTTTTCTGGGCAATAAGTAAGTCACCGTAAAACCTAGAGCAACCTAATACTTAAATATATGTCTATTTTTCCCTTAGCTCCACTAATTATCTTGCTGCTTGGATTACTTTCTACAGCATTGTTTGGTTTTGGCTTGTATTTTGTAATTGGTTGGTATCTGGGTTGGATTACAGTTATCGCTTTATTTATTTCGGGCATTGTCATGTTAGTTTTTAGCCTATTAGGACGCTTTGTGATCCTATGGCTGCTAGCTAATCCCGCCGATAATGAACCAACGCCTTCGCGTTCCCGAGAGGTTAAACAAATCCATCGACCAGATGGGACAAATATTCACGTTGAATTATTCGGAGATCGCGATGCTCCACCGATCATTTTTACCCATGGGTGGAGTTGTAATAGCACGCATTGGTACTACATTAAACAAGCTTTAGTGGATGAATTTCGCTTAATCCTATGGGATGTACCAGGGAGTGGAAAATCTGGACAAGTTCCTGCTCATGATTATAGTATGCAGAACTTAGCAACCGATCTGGAAGCGGTTCTGCATTTGGCAGGAGATAAACCAGCGATTATTTTTGGACATAGTATGGGGGGCATGATTTTATTAACATTCTGTCGTCTATTTCCCCAACATTTAGGAACGCGTGTGGCGGGTATTGGTTTAGTTAATACTACTTTTACTAATCCAGTGCATACAGCTCCATTTGCAAATATTTTGCAAGTCTTACAAAAGCCCTTATTAGAACCCCTCCTTTACTTAATGATTGGTTTATCGCCACTTGTCTGGGCGCAAACATGGTTGAGCTATTTGAATGGAACTTCACATATTTCTGGAAGATTTTCTTCTTTTGCGGGTCGTCCCACTAGGGGACAGTTGGACTATTTAATTAATCGCTCGGCACGAGTCTCACCCTCAGTTTTAGGGCGACAAATGTTAGGGATGATGCATTACGATGCCACTGAAGTTCTCAAAGAGATTGAGATCCCAACTTTGATAATTTCTGCGAATAAAGATGGGGCTACCCCTGTTGAGGCAAGTCGCTATATGCATGAGCAAATAGAAAATTCGGAATTAGTAGTTCTAGCGCCTTCGGGACATATGAGTATGATGGAGCAACACCAAGAATTTGTGGAGGCAGTAGCCAATTTTGTTCGTCACTGTTCTCGTTCAACTTATTCTTCTGTAAACTAATGGAAAAACACATTTTTTAATAAAGATTAGATAATGTTTAAACCATGTTATTTGTGACATTATTGGCGATCGCCCAGAACCTGAAATATACGGGAAATTAAGATTTACAACATTCCTACACAAATGAATCAATTAGTTCATTGTCAAACAAATAGGTATACATGATTTCTAACATTAACCTGTAAAGATGTGATTGAGTACATAAATTGTCTGCATCACTATTTAGGAGTCTGAATTATGAATCATCGCAAGATGTCCTCCAACTCTCAACGTTCCCTGATCAAATGGGAAATTTATGGAGTTGGTGGTTTAATGTTTGCAGGTATGCCTTTAATCCTAAATACCCAACCTAGCAATCGTCTCAAAACTTTATTAAAAGCCACTATTTTAAGTATAGGTTTAGCAATTGTATTGCCCGTTCCATTTCTTCTGGCACAGACTGAGACAAATAATCCAGTTAATCCTTCTAATAATCAGCCTATAAATCCACTGATTGTACCCGCGCTGCCAAGCCCAAATGGTTTTCCCACTTATCAAATTAATTCCAACAATCCTAATCCCAATGTTTCTCCTAACAGTGTGAATAATCCTAAGCCACCAAGCCCAAATGGTTTTCCCACTTATCAGATTAATCCCAATAATCCCAACCCCAATGTTGCTCCTAATAGTGTGAATAATCCCAAGCCACCAAGCCCGAATGGTTTTCCAACTTATCAGATTAATCCCAATAATCCCAATGTTGCTCCTAATAGTGTAAATAATCCTAAGCCACTAAGCCCGAATGGTTTTCCAACTTATCAGATTAATCCCAATCCTAATGTTGCTCCTGATAATCTACCCAATCCTGCAAACGGAGGAAGTAAACCATAGTATCTGCTTTAGTAGATAAATACAGATATTCTTCTAACTTCCCTTCTAATTCTTTTCTAGGCTGAACTGATATCACTTAAAGTAAATTTTTTATTAGGACAGATTATGACTTCTCCAACTAAATATCAGCAAAAAAAGATTTTTCCCTTTTCTAACTCTTTATTAAAAGCCACTATTCTCAGCTTGGCGATCGCAATGGTAGAAATATGTCATTCGATATGGCTAAAGCTGACAATACCAATAGTTTTACTTAATTAATAACACTATTAATCTTTTGAGAATTCCTCTAAAATATTGGAAATATTAACTATGTCTAACCCAGTCTTTAGCCCAAGGCTTTCGACATGATTTTCCCAATTTGGACTTGACTGTTTTGGTCTACGTTCCCGACAAAAAGCTGATTTTAACTGACCACTACGATCATCAGTTCAAACAAATTGACCATCAACTTAGCTAATCACTTTTTTTTTACGCAAATTTAATAAAAATTACCATGAATAATTCAACTCAAATACCTCGAAACTTTGATGATAACTATTGGCGACAAAAGTATGGTACCCATCCTCATCATGATAAAAGTATCTGCTACGAAGATTATCAATCAGCCTATCAGTCAGGGCATGAAGGATACGATCGCTATTCTGGTAAAAGCTTTGATGAAGCAGAAACTGAACTGAAAAGTGATTATGAAAAACTAGCTCAAAAAAGTGGAATCAGAGTACCATGGGAACAAGCTAAAGATGCCGCACGAGAAGCTTGGGATCAAGCAGGAACCAGCTAATCATTAATATCTTCCAAATTTTAACTAACAACCCATGAAGAACGCCGTAATTTTTTTTGGTAATCTTTTTCAGCCCGATCGCATTACCTCGGCGGAAATGGAGCCAGAGTTACAAACAGCGATCGCACGGATTCAACCAAATCAAAGGGATGATCATTAAGCCCTTACACAAAATTTATGCATTATTTAATATTGGCAACAGACTACGATGGCACCTTAGCTACTAATGGCAAAGTATCAGAAGCGACTCTAGATGCACTCAAACGATTACAAAAATCTGGACGCAAGCTAATCTTGGTTACAGGAAGGCAACTAGAAGATCTTTGTGAGGTATTTCCTGAAGTTAACTTATTTGATTGTGTGGTAGCTGAGAATGGAGCAGTATTATACTTTCCGTCAACTCGAGAAGAATTATTACTAGGAAGTTTACCTCCAGAAAGTTTTGTGCAGAAATTGCGATCGCTAAATATTGATCCCCTCTCGGTCGGCAAAGTGATTGTGGCAACATGGGAACCCAACGAAACAGAGGTGCTTAATGTAATTCGAGAACAGGGCTTAGATTTACAGGTAATCTTTAATAAAGGTGCGGTGATGGTCTTACCAGCAGGGGTCAACAAGGCTTCGGGACTAGCTGCCGCACTAGGTCGAATGAATTTATCTATGCATAATACGGTGGCGATTGGGGATGCTGAGAATGATCTGGCTTTTCTAAAATTATGTGAGTATTCAGTGGCTGTTGCTAATTCCCTACCATCGGTGAAGAGTGAAGTGGATTGGACAACTGCAGGAGCTAGAGGTGATGGCGTAATTGAATTAATTGATCGACTATTAGCTCAAGATGGGGAAGAATTTTCGCTTTTACCGGAGCGTAATCGGATCATATTAGGAAAACTTCAAGGGGATCAGGAAGTCTATATTCAGCCACTGAACCGTAATATTTTGCTGGCAGGAATTTCGGGTGGGGGGAAATCAACTCTAGCGACGGGATTACTAGAAAGGTTTAGAGATAAAGGCTATCAGTTTTGTATTATTGATCCTGAAGGAGACTATCAAAACTTTGATGGCACAGTAGTATTGGGAAATGCGCAACAGGTTCCGAATCCTACAGAAGTAATAGCCATTTTGAGTAAGCCTGAGCAGAATCTGGTGGTTAATTTAATCGGGGTAAAGCTTGACGATCGCCCTCTATTTTTATCACAGCTATTGCCTTCTTTATTAGAAATGCGAGTACGGACAGGAAGACCCCATTGGATTGTGATTGATGAAGTTCATCATATGTTTCATGCAGATTGGAATGCTGCGGTGACTTTACCTCAGGCTGTAAATGGAATTTTGATGATTACAGTTCATCCCGAACACTTAGCAGCTTCCGCTTTGTCTTTGGTTGATACCATCATTGCGGTTAAGTCACCGATGAAGACAATTACAGATTTTTGTAAAAGCGTAGAATATGAATTACCAACCGAGCCATTACCATCAGAACTGGTGGCTGGAGAAGCAGTTGCATGGTTTCTAGATAATGAAGAGCAGCCGTTTCAATTTCAGGTAATCGCCCCACGCCAAGAAAGACAACGACATATGCGCAACTATGCTGAAGGTAAATTGGGTGAAGATCGGAGCTTCTATTTTAGGGGTGAGGATGAGAAATTAAATTTAAGAGCCCACAACCTAATTATGTTTATCCAATTAGCGGCAGGGGTAGACGATCGCACTTGGCTATATCATTTACAGCAACAAGATTACTCAAATTGGCTCCAAAATTCGATTAAAGATAAGACCTTAGCATCGGAGGTTAGCCAGATTGAATTAACTACGGATATTTCACCTGATGAAAGTCGCGATCGCATTAAATTGGCAATTGAAAAACGCTATACCTTATCTGCTTAATTTTTAAGCTCTTGATAATCAAAATAATGATTAAATCCTGGATGGCGATCGCCACAATTACGCTCATAGTTTCTTTAGGAGCAAATCTATTCACTTCGCCTAGCGATCGCAGATGGTTTATGGAGCTTCGTCGTCCCCGTTGGCTAACTTTTGAGGTACTCATCCCCGTAATTTGGACATTAATTTTAATCTGTGGCGGCATCTCTGCTTATCTGATTTGGGAGGAGGAGCTAGGTAGCATAAGAGGTTGGGTGATTATGGCATTTTATCTGTTACTAGAAATTATGATCATCGCCTATATTCCCATTACCCAGCGATCGCGCAATCTTAAATTAGGAACTTGGGTGGGATTAATCGGCTTTGGCATGGGAGTAGTCCTAGCTCTGGAAGTATGGCAAATCTCTAACTGGGGAGCAATCTTACTTCTGCCCTATCTAACTTGGAGTCCAATTGGTTCATATGCTACTTGGGCGATCGCCCGTCTCAATCCCAGCTAAATCTCTAAGTTATGATTATTATCTATATGGCAACCCACATCAAGTTACTAATTCAGAAAAAGAAATAAACCAGAATCATCTAATTTTTAGGCAATCAATTATCACCAAGCAAAGCTACGGTTTAATCAACTTACGGATGTTCTCTTTAATAAGCATTAATAAGCACCACGATTTGAAAGCCAATTTATCTAAAGAATTAATCAAGGATCATGACGACATCATGAATATTTAAGAGGTATCAATACAAGATATACATTCCTGCATCAACTCAAATAGGATTTCAATCATAGATAGTTGATGGTATTAGAAGTCAAAAGACTATTCAAATGCTAAATTTTTGGGGAAACTACAATGCAAAATAAAACTGAACTTGCGTATATAACTCTATGCAATTCATGGTTTTCTGGAATCACCCCTCAAGCAGAAATTTGGAATGGTCGTCCCGCTGAGCGGCGTTCAAACAATAGAGGCTTTAAAAGTCTTGGGTGAACTGTATCCAGATAGTTTTCAAAGAAGTGATTCTAAGATTCAAAATAAATAACTCACTTTACGCCTAACTAAGATTCTCCTTCAGCCCGTGTTAGCAAATTGCCAATTATCTGAGTTAAGAGAGTTTGAAGACTACCTCCTCAACTATTGCTGTGCCCCACCTGCTACTAAAATAGGACTTTGTTTTTTTAAGTAGATCAATTGAATTATAAGGGTAATTAGTAATGAGCTTTAAAACATTAGTTTTCTATGGTTCCTACAGAAGTGATCGCCAAGGCATTAAAGCGGTTAAATTCATAATTAATCAGCTTAAGCAAAGAAATCATGAAGTTGTATTTGCTGATGCTATGGATTATGACTTCGGGATCTTAAACCGAATGTACAAAGAGTATGAAAAAGATCATGCTCCCCCAAAAATGGAGAAATTAGCCACTCATATCCGCACTGCCGATGGCTTCATAGTTGTAGCTGGAGAATATAATCACTCTATTCAGCCAGGATTGAGTAATATGATGGATCATTTTCTAGAGGAATATTACTTCCGTCCTGCGGCGATCGTTTCCTATTCGGTTGGTAAGTTTGGCGGAGTAAGGGCAGCGATTCAATTATGTTCTTTTTTAACAGAGATGGGGATGCCTACAATTTCCAGTATTTTTTCTATTCCAGAAATTAGTAAATCTCTAGATGATAGTGGTATTTATCAAGAAGAAATTCTACCGCAACGATTAGTTAGGGTCTTGGATGAATTGGAGTGGTATGAAGAAGCTTTGCAACGTCAAAGAATGGATAAGGGAACGCCATTTTAGAGAAAAATAATTATTACTTTCAAGATATAAACCAATGGAAAACACATTCTTTAATCAAGTATTTCGCGATCGCAACGGCAAAATTGTTATGGCGCAGATGCCGAACTTACCTCTCATAGTCTGGATTGCAGCTAGTTTATTAAAGCTGATTTTTAGCACAGGCAGACTTAATATGGGACTGGAATTAATCGCTTTTGGTACCTTATTTACTTGGGCTTGGGAAGAATTGTTTCAAGGCGTAAATTATTTTCGTAGAACATTAGGTCTAATTGTGCTCGTTGGTCTGGTTGCATCGAAAATTCAATAACTTTACTAGCGATCGCAGCGAGAATTTAAGCCGAAAAAGCATAAAGTCTTACATGCAGCCGCAGTAGAAGAAGGTGACTATTTTACAGATTAGTTTAGGTAGATGGTAAATACAGCAATTAAGCTGCCAAAATGGAATCGCAGAGTATTAATAGAGGAAATATGATCGTTTCAATGAATATCAATCCAGAAAAGCTGGAAGTGAAAGTGCATCCTCATTTCGTGATTCTGACGATGGCAAACGGGAATAGATCAACAGAAATTACAACCCTATTTGATCCCAGCCACATCGACAAGCTCCATGAAATTGTTAATGCTCTGTATGAAATTCGAGCTAACGGCGATCGCAATATTCCTCAAATTCGTCCAGAGAATATTTAAGCTATTAGGTAGTTTACCCTTCACTAAGTTTGAAGAACATGGTTATTCTTTGAGAATCAAATAGGACATATATGCAAGAAGGATTACCAGCTTTATCTATTCTCAGAGTTGCTCATGATCTGTATCACGCCAGCCGAGATATGAGATCGCCCGCATGGCATTATTGCATTGCCTATAGCTCTGATAACCAAGTAGCGATCGCCAAGAAATCTGACCATATCATCATTGGGTGGGCAACCTCTCAAGATGAGGCAGTCAAATGGATCGAAGCAAGGGAGAAACAAATCACCGAGTCTGAGCAACCTTAAATGTCCGACTCACCCTAATTCCTCCCGCCTTAAGTGCATTAATCCTTTGCTTAGTCGTCAATACAGACTCACCAATCTTTTCCGCCAATTCTGCCTCCGAATAGCCATCCGCCATCAGCATATACAGCTTTAAGGTCTTGGCAAATAATGGGTCTAAAAGCTCTGGCATCTGATCCAAAGCCTTAGCGATCGCCAATAGTTTTTTCTGATCCTTAGACTCGATCGCGATTGCCCTCAAGTTATGGGAAATCGTGGCATATTCTTGAATTAATAATGCCGCTTCTTTAATTTTGATTCTTGATTTTTTATCCATAAATACTTTATAAGTACAGAAATATAATCAGGTTAAGTCATTTTGCCTATCTAGAAGTTAGAATCACCATAGAAAGCAGTAGCAGGTTTATGAATATTGAATATAAACATGGAGAGGAATCAGGTAATGCCACTTGGGTCAAGTTTTTCATTAATGGTTTAGAAAAATTCGCAGTTAAAGATGGCGATAAATACCAATGTAAACATATCCCAGAAAGTACAGTATTCACAATCTTTGAGCAATCAGGTGTAAAAACTAGCATTGATGTCTTTGAGTTTATAGTCGCTCAGGCAAATCCTGATGGGTATGAAATCTTTACGACTGGTAACCAATATATCAAAGGTAATTTCACAGTTCTAGTCCAAGGCAGTGGCAAAGTTAAAGCACAAAGACTAATGGAATGGTGGCAGAGTTATGAAGGCAACCAAAAATATGAATATGCCCTGCACTGTGCCAAATATATTGATAAACGAGGCTTGAAATTCTGCCCACCCTTGGAAATACCTGAAGTAGAAATTAAAACCGAAGTATCCCCAGAAATCAAAGTAGAAGTCCCCAAAGAAGCGCAAGAAGAAGCCAAAGTGAAACCTAAAAAAGAAGTGGTAAATTTACCAACAGGGGTATGGGTCAATCCCAAATCCATTACGATCAATGCTGGCACCCAGACCCGCAAAGCATCTAGCGAGAAAGTTCAAGAATATGCCGAGATCATGGCAGAGGGTGAATGGGATTGGCAAAGAAAACCATTAATTAAAATATTTGATGATGGCAAGAATAAATATCCCTCCGATGGACATCACCGCATTGAAGCCGCCATCTTAAATGAAATTGATCAGATATTTGTGCAAGTGGTGAAAGGGACTCTGAGAAATGCAATCTGGGAAAGCTTTGCCAGTAACAAACACCACGGACTCAGTTTAAGCCGAGAAGATAAAGCTAAAAGAGTAAAAGCAATTTTATCAGACCCAGATTGGCGGAGGATGAGCGATCGCGATATTGCTACCCATTGCGGAGTCACACATCCCACCGTTGGCAAAATGCGAAAGCTGCTTGAGGAAAGTGCTAAACCTAAATCTAATCCAATTATTGAAGCGACCAAGCAAGAAATTCTGAGTGTTAGCCCACCCAAGGATTTAAGCAATCCATCATTATCAAATCCTGAACCAAATCCAGAGCCTCAAAATTACAGTCAAGCAGTTGGAGACAGAATCAGCAGCCCTAGCTCAGTTAAGAACTTGATTGCGAATGAAATTAAACATACCAGTGAAACTCTGGAAGATATGATCATCGCCCTCGTGGAGAAGTTCGGGGCAAAGACCGTCGCCGAAGCTGCCATCGATGAATGCGAAGAGGAAGAAGTAAGAGAAATCGTATCCGTTCTCAATCATCAGTTAGCAGCACTTTAGCAAGATAAATAAAACAATAATAAATGGCTAAATGGAAGGACGTTAAACGCAAACCGATCGCCAAGTGGAAGAAAATCAAACGGACGATAGTACCTCCTGCCACTCTGGAGCAAGCAATTATCTTTCTTGCGGAACGATGCGATGGGGCTGTTAATCAAGATGGTCAAGGCTTCAACGGCTTTGATGCTGGCTATGGTCATTGGCTTAACCAACGCATTGAAACTGGTAAACCTATCCTCAAAAAGTGGGCAGCGAGTGCCTATAAAATGCTCAGTAAATATAAACGCCAGTTGGAAAATGCTTCGATCTTCTTGCCAGATTGGGAAGCGATCGCTAACAACTATTTAGAAACCTATCCCCTAGAACGTGCCAAACCAAAGTTGGTAAATTTACCAGAGTATCGCCTTGAAATCCACGGAAACTATATCGCTGCCTTTAGTCCGTATGATCCAACGGGTGTATTAAATGAGGTTTACAAATCTGTCAGTGGCTATGTGTGGCAGAAAGCTGTAGAAAAGGCATGGACGTATGACATTGCCCAAACTAAGAACTTAATTGATGCTCTCGCTCAGGCTGGGTTATTGAGTCGGTTTGTGATCGCTCCCGAAATTGATCAGGTAATTGCTGAGATTGAGCAAACTAAATTTGAGCAAGCGATCGCCGCCGCAGAGGAGATTTTAGAGTTAATTCATGAAGCAGAACTAGATAAACCATTACCCAATGGGCGGACTCTATTTGACCATCAAAAAGAAGCTGTGCAATGGCTACTCTCGCACCGTGAAGGTGGTATCTACAAGGGTGGCATCCTTGCCGATGATATGGGTTTAGGAAAAACCTGTAGTGCTTTAGTAGCTGCAAAGGCAATGGTTAAAGTTTATAACTGCCCAATCTTAGTAATTTGTCCAGCGAGTTTGAAGGATAACTGGATTAGAGAAGCTGAGGGTGTTGGCATTGCGATCAAAGTATTCTCATGGGCAAAATTACCATCACCCCTAGAACAATCTAAATATGTCCTCATTGCGGACGAAGCGCACTATGCCCAAGAAATGAAAAGTGCCAGAACCAAAGGACTATTAGCACTGGCAAAATCTAAGAAATGTCTTGCCGCATGGCTATTGACTGGTACGCCAATTAAAAATGGTCGTCCTAAAAATCTATTTCCATTACTCGTTGCCACAGGTCATCCTCTCAGTTATGACAAGGTTAGCTATGAGAAATATTACTGTGCTGCTACACATAAAGACATTGGCTCGAAGTCAGTGTGGGATGCTTCGGGTGCTGCTCACTTAAATGAGCTTAGTGCTAAGACCACTGACATTATGCTGAGACGCAAGAAATCTGAATGCTTAAATCTACCACCCAAGATTAGATCATTCATCAATGCTGAAGTATCTAAGGAAGGATTAAAGGCATATAACCAAGAAATTGATGAGCTGTTGGCAAGTTACCGTGAACGGGTTAGATTAAATCTGATCTCCGATGATGCTGAAGCAATGGTGACTCTGGGGCAGCTTCGCCTCGCTGGTTCAATGGCTAAGGTGGAAACTACGATTGCGATCGCTGAGGAAGTCTTGGAGCAAGGGAACCAAGTGGTAATCTTCACTGAGTTCATAGAATCAGCTAAGGCTTTACATAAAGCTCTGGGTGGTGAGTTATTAACTGGTGCTACGGATGTGAAAGACCGTCAAGCACTGGTAGATAGATTCCAATCTGGGGAAAGTAAAGTATTTGTCGGGACTATCCGTGCAGGTGGTGTCGGTATTACCTTGACTGCTGCTAGTACGGTAATTCTGTGCGATCGTCCTTGGACACCGTGCGATGCTGAACAAGCTGAAGATCGTTGTAATCGGATTGGGCAGACTAATACGGTTAATTCTATCTGGATAAAATTCGGCAGAGTTGATGACTTAATTAACCAAATAATCCAACAGAAATCGGAGCGCATTGACCTGATCCTCAAAGGTAAGCGTAAAACCCTAAGAGGGATTGCTTCGATTAAGGACTTAGCTAAGGAACTTATGGAGATATTGGCATCTTAACACTACTCATACGATCTCAGTCCAAATATTTAGCACTAAAGTAAAAACTAAAAATCTTGAACATATTTACACTAAAGAAATATACAAGATTTAATAACTTGCTCTTATCGCAATAGGGCAAAAAAGCTAAAAACTTAAATTAAGATGAAAGGCTTTACCTAGTTTTCTGACGTTTTAGTAATTTCTCCAAACTTTTGGTATCAGAATTACTTAAAAACTGGGAGATTGCTTCTTCCACAATCACTTCCTTGTATGGCGCATCAGCCTTACCCATTTCAAGCTGTAGCTGCAAATGATATATATCAAGCTGTTTGAGAATTTCTTCACTCAGTTGAAATGTTGACTTTCGTAATACTATCTTTTTAACTTCCCGACTTGCTGACTTTTCGGCAACACTTAAAGCTGTATTGTCTACTTCCTGTACTGCTATATTCTCAACTTGCTGACTTGTTGACTTACTGGCTTGTTCAAAAACAGCGAATACACTTTCAGTTGAGGTTAAAGGATCGTTTTTCTCTGTCAGACGCACACGTTGTTTTGGCATATATTTAATTATTATATTGAGAATATTATTATTAGCTGTGAACTAAATGGTTTGTAACCTGAGTAAACATTAATTAGCTCACCCATCAAATCTTACTAAAGCAGTATTGACTTCCTGACTTGTTAACTTGATAGCAATACTTAAAGATATCTTGTCTTCTTTATATATTGTCAACTTGTTAACTTCCTAAACTGCAGTTAAGATCAAAGGGGAATTTTTTATTTAGCATTTATTTGTTTCCCGCTTGTATTAAATCGGCGATCACTTGGTAAGGTTGAACTAACTTTTTGTGACCTGAATAAACACTAATGGGTTCGCCAGCCAGATTTGATTCAGAAAACTTTATTGACTTGGGTACAGGATCAAAAACATGAATATTCTGTAATCGTTTCTTAAGTGAAACTAGAACATCTTGGGTCATTAAAGTTTGAGGTTCCGCCATTGTTGGTAGAACACCTAAAATTTTTAAATTTGGATTAAGACGCTTTTGAACACTTTGGATCGTCTCTAATAGAGAAGCCAATCCTTTAAGTGCAAAAAATTGACACTGTACAGGAATTAATACCGCATCAGCAGCAGTTAACCCATTGATAGTTAGCAATCCCAGACTAGGAGGACAATCAATTAATATATGATCGAATTTATACCTAATTGGTTCGAGAAATTCTTTTAACAATCCAAAGTTGCCGACTTTCGATAAAATCTCTGGCTCTCCCTTAGCTAAATTGATATCACTAGGCATTAAGCTTAGCCCACTCGATGTGGTCATCAAGCTGTCACTAGCAGTCGCGCGCTCAGTAATTACTTCGTATGTAGTAATTTGATTTTCCTGAATCTCAACCCCCAAACCAGTGGTCAAATTTCCCTGAGGATCTAGGTCAACGACTAAACAAGAACCAGAATTTAGTAGCAATCCCCCTAAGGAGATAACTGTCGTGGTTTTTGCTACCCCACCTTTTTGATTTGCACAAGCAATGATCATAATGTTATATTGCCGACAAGTTAACAATATATAAATACAGGAAGCTAGAAAAATTAGCAACAACTTGTTAACAATATGTAAATACAGCAAGTTGCAACGACTAAACAAGAACCAGAATTTAGTAGCAATCCACCCAAGGAGATAACTGTCGTGGTTTTTGCTACCCCACCTTTTTGATTTGCACAAGCAATGATCATAATGTTATATTGCCGACAAGTTAGCAATACATAAATACAACAAGTTAAATTGTTGGCAAGTTAAATTAAATTATCTTGAGAAAAGGAGAAGAATTCTAATTGTTATAGATTTTGTTCTAATAGTTCGCCATTATCTTTGAGCCATTGTTTAGCTTTATCCATGGTGGCTAATTGAGCTTTAATGACGTTCCAGAAACGCGGCGTATGGTTAGGCTCTATCAGATGGGCTAATTCGTGAACGATTACATAGTCAATGACAAACATGGGAGCTTTGACTAATCGCCAGTTAAAATTTAAGTTGTTTTTTGGAGTGCAGGAACCCCAATGATATTTACTGTCTGTAATCTTGGCTAGGTTGAACTCTGTACCCATGCGTTGGGCATGAAATTGAACGCGGGGGAGAATTTTCTCTTCAGCTTTTTTGATGTACCAGTTTTTAAAGATCTCGCCGCGATGATTTTCTTGGGCTTTGGGGACTAAAAATCGATTACTGATAAATTGAATTTCCTCGATGCTGTCTGATAGCTCTAGTCGATAGTTGCGTCCTAGATAGGGTAGAGACTCACCACTAATTAATTCTTTCCCTGGGGGGAGAGGTGGGTGATACTTTTGTTCGTGGTTAGTTTTCTGGTATAGCCATAGTTTGCGGGACTCGACGATCGCATTAATTTTTTCGGGTGGTGTGCCTGTGGGAGCCTTGACGACAACTGAGCGATCGCGCTCAACTGTAATCGTGAGCGTTTTGCGTTTTGAGGAGTAGATGACTGCGTAATCAAGTTTCATTTTGGTTAATTTAGTCAG
Source organism: Synechococcus sp. PCC 7502 (assembly GCF_000317085.1). NCBI lineage: Bacteria > Bacillati > Cyanobacteriota > Cyanophyceae > Pseudanabaenales > Pseudanabaenaceae > Pseudanabaenococcus > Pseudanabaenococcus habilitatus. The sequence continues at coordinate 38,403 of NC_019691.1, read as the reverse complement.
CGTATAGGATGCGATCGCTATTTTTTTCGGCTAACTCCATGACTCGCGAAATAATCTGATTACGATTGGTGCGGATGTTCGGCAATTTATTAAATTCAATTGATAGCAGAATTTCTTGAATTTGACTCTTGAGCTTACTACGGGCGGGAATACTTTCCCAGAAACCTGCTAGTTGTAATTCGCGCTCCACCACCATAAACACTTGTTGCGTTAATGCTACGTTTTGGGCGATTAGATCTTCATTTAGTTCGACATTGCCAAAAAGCTCACTTTTGAACATCCGAAAAAAGGGCATTTGTTTTTTCTTGTGCAAGCCATAGGTAGGTTCATTTTCGGCATCTCTAACACGCTGGCGGAGTTTTTCTAATTCGATGTAGATTTGTTGCCAGTTGTCTTTAAATTGTTCGAGAATTTGGGCAAGGGCTGCGGCAAAGGATGCTTGTAGATCGGGGTCATCATCTAAATCAATATCGATGTGGTGGCGGAGCGCGTGTTCGATCGCTGCGGCTTTGGTTTTGGTGCGAGATCTCTGATTGACTTCCTTTTCAAAGTCATCATCGAGGATTGAGATCGGTTTAATTTTGAGATCGATGCCCGTGGAAACTAGGTAAGCATCGGTAATTGCTCGCAGTTTGGCGGGGATGCCTTTCATACTGAGGCGAGAATCGCGGAAATGCTCCTCCGCCTTTACGTTAATAGCAGCTAACGCCTGATGGTCAGAAATAAAGGTAAGAGCTTGTCTAGCAGGATAAACGAGGTTCAGGCTACGAGTAAATTGCTTGAAGGCAAGAATATATTTAAAGCGAATATCCTCATCGTAGAAGAGATCGTAGAAAGCATCAGTATCGGTTAGGTCAGTCAGTCCATTTTCGGCAAGCATTTCCATGATCGTCCGATGGTCTGTTTCTAACTGGCGAATTTCTGCTTCAGGAAAACTAAGGGTGTCTTCGACTTCCTTCTGTTCGCGTTCGTCATAGCTATCGAGGGCTTTCTTGAGGTGATGCCCCACACCGACATAATCAACAACAAAACCTTTGTCCTTATCAGCCCCACCGACACGGTTAACACGGGCGATCGCCTGAAGCAAACTATGTGCCTGGATGACTTTATCGAGATACATCACCTGTTCGACAGGAGCATCGAAGCCAGTCAGTAGCATATTGTTGACGATGAGTATCCCGATATCACCTGTAATGCCGTTATCTTCGCTATCAAAGGGCAGTTTAAAGCTGGCAATCTTAGTCTTTGGGTCGTTTGTATAGGGCTTTAGGTGGGGTAAATCGTTGTTACTGCTTGAAATAACTACATCGGTTTTGAGCTTTTTGAGTCGTTCGAGATTGATGTTATGGGGGTTAGATATTTCTAGTTGGGCGATCGCTTCGGTTAGGGCGATATCGATGTGGGTTTTGTAGCGGACGGCGGCTTCGCGAGAGGTGGCAACTACTTGGGCTTTATAGCCATTGGTAAAAATGAATTGTAGGTAATGGTTAACGATATCTTTGGCTTTGGCGGCGATAGTGGGTTCGGCTTCGAGATAAGCATCACGGGAGCCGTAGCCTAAAATCTGGAGACGTTCGGTAAGGTTATATTCGCTAAAAACATCCTCAAATGCACTATCCATTGCTGACTGGTCTGGAACTTCAGCGTTATGAGTACGACCTTCATAGACAATTTCGAGGGTGACTTTATCGCTAATCGCTTGGCGCATGGTGTATTTGTCGATGTAGTCACCAAAGACCTGCTCAGTTTTGTCGATGGGTGTGCCTGTGTAGCCAATGCGTGTGGCGTAGGGGATGGCTTTGTCGAGATTGGCTCCGAGTAGGCTGTATTGCGATCGGTGCGCCTCATCGGTCATTACCAGAATGTTGGTGCTGGTGTTGAGTTCAGGAAAGGTTTCGGCAAGGTCACGCTCTTGAAATTTATGGATCATTGCCATTACTAGGTCGGAGGAGTCGCTTCGCAATAGTTCTTTGAGTGCGGCGATGCTATCAGCAGGTTTGACGGTGAAGCCGACATTTTGACCTGTTTCGGCTAGTTGCTGTTCTAGTTGGGTGCGATCGGTGACAAAGATAACTTTCCATTGGCACAGGTTGGGATGGCGGTACATGGCTCGCACCATAAACATCATCGTGAGGGATTTGCCTGAGCCTTGGGTATGCCAGATGATGCCACTACGTTCTCGCGGGGTTTTGCCTTCTAGGAGTCGGTTGATTGCTTTTTTGACGGCGCGAAATTGTTGGTAACGTCCGACGATTTTGATGGTTTCGCCTTTGTCATTGACGGAGAAGAGGGTGAAGTTACGGATGATTTCGAGAAGGTTATTTTGGTCTAACATTCCTGCGATGAGACGCTGTTGATCGTTGGGGCTACTAGCTCCATGATCGAGGTCTTCGAGAGTGCGGGGAAAGGGGTCAGCCCAGCGATAAAAGTATTTTTGATTGTGAGTGGTGATTGTGCCAAATTTGGCTTCGGTGCGACAAGTGGCAATAATGAATTGGTTATAAAAAAATAGGGGTGCGCTGCCTTCACCTTTTGCGCCGCGTTGTTCGCTGTAACGCATTAATTGTTCGATCGCTTCGGGTATTGCGTCCTGTACCTTGGGCGATTTGCACTCGATGACGACGACGGGTAAGCCGTTGAGAAAAAGGACGATATCGGGAATGATGTGGTTTTCTGTGCCGAGAATACGGATCTTAAATTGGCAAATGGCGATAAAGGAGTTATTGGCAGTATTGGCAAAGTCTACAAATTTAACGGTGGGGCTTTTTTCGCCTGTTTTGCGGTTTTCGGAGATGCTGGTATTTTCTTGGAGCAGGGTGAAGAGATGGCGGTTATTTTCGAGGAGGTTATTGCTCGGAAAGTTGGCAGTTAGTTGTTTGATGACTTCTTCGATTTGGTCTGGTTCGAGCCAAGGGTTAATGATTTGCAGTTGTTGGCGCAAGATTGGCAATAGGACAACTTCGGTAAAACTGGCGCGTTCGCCTTTGGCGCGGCTTTGCCGTTCGCTATCCTGTGGTTTTTGGGTGCGATCGAGGTCGCGCACTTCCCAGCCTAAGCCTTTTAGTTGATCGAGTAAGGGCTTTTCGACGTGGTTACGTTCATCGAGTTTGATGGCTGGGGGCGTTTTATCTGGTTGCATTTTTAGTTACCTTGGCTTATACCTGCTATTTTTTTTTCATAATTATTTTAAAAAAGGGTTACAGATAGTTAACCTATAGTCGATTTTTTGCCCGTCATTGAGATCCTCAGTGTAAAGAAGATTACAACCAACTTCTAAGGAACTGGCAATGATCAGGCTGTCAAAGTAACTAAATTGATATTTGTCAGAAATGGCGATCGCACTCTGAATGGTTTTTACAGAAACTGTTGCGACTTGCAGTTGTTGTGTTAGCTCGTTGATAACTGCACTAATCTGAGTAAAGTCTAGTGAAAATTTACGTCTCAGTGTGTTGACTGTTTCATTAATTACTTGGGTACTAATCCAAGGCTGACCTGATTGAAGACATTTGATCGCCTGTTGCTGCTTGTCAGGTTCGTCTTGGGAATAGCTGTAAATGATGATATTGGTATCGAGGAAAATTTTATCGGGCATTAGCATCGTCTCGGTTAAATTTGAACCCCTTGGTTTGAAGAGAAATGGCTTTTAATAAGGGTTTAGTTTCTGGTGCTATGTTCTCGGCATCGTTCAAAGCGATGAACCGCATGACTTTACCTTCCCATTGGCTGGAATATTCGGGGGGTATAGTAACGATTCCATTGTGGACGGTGGTTTCAAATTCAATAGGTTGCATAGGGTTCACGGTGGAGTTAATGGGCTATGTCTAGTTTAGTTTAGTTAATTTGCTGCTGCTTTTTGGATAACTCTATAGCTTTAATCGTCTGCTGTTACAATTTGACTTACAAACTCAAAAAATACCAGAAACCCATGTCGGTATCACTAGAAGAAAGAGTAGCGATCTTAGAATCTGAAATTCTACTCATTAAGAAAAAGGTAGAAATATCTACTACAAAGCCTTGGTGGGAAAAAAATTTAGGGAAGTTTGCGAATAGTTCAGACTATGACAAGGCTATGCAATTGGGCATAAAATATCGTTTGCATAGTTGATCTAAGTTAGTTTTACTCAAGAATTAATGATATGAAACTGGCAGCTTTAACAATCACAATATCTTTGTATTGGATTAAATTCAAAAGATGTTTGTCTCCTGAAATAATGTAGTTTGCTTTGCCAGTTAATGCACATTGAACAATGCAATCATCGTCTGGATCGTCAATAACAACTCTAGGAATTTCTGTAAGCTTTACTAGGGTGGAATAATCTAGAATTTCATCAATCAAACTTTTAGCCCGTTGGGGTTCAAATCGAAGTTTTTTAATTAGTTTTTCTTCAAACTCTTGCAGGATTTCATCGCAGGTGGTGGAGGTAATGATGGCTCTTTTGGCTAGGGCTGTGCATTGAAATGGTTTACCACTGGGAGATAAAACGGCTGATATCAGAATATTGGTGTCAAATACAACGTTTGGCTTCATTGCTTAAGCTTCATGCAGGAGGTCGTCAATGAATTGCTCTCTTTCTGCTTCGGTCATGGTGTCCCAGTTTTGACCGCGTTCGGCGGCGGCTTGTCGAGCTTTGTCGGGTGCATCTTGAGTTAGGTTGAGCCATGATGTCCAAGGTTGCAGGAGCAAATATTTGAGGATGTCTTCTTGTTGGGATGGAGTTAGTTGTTGTACGAGAGAGATGGCTTGCTCTGTACTAAGTTGCAGGGGGGGCATAGGTTTGTTTAGCTTGGGGTATTGAAATTTGTGATTAGGGGCTGAAGACTGATCAGCAGTTGCGGTAATTTGTGCTGAATGACATCCCAAACAATATCAAAATCTACTTGATCGTATTGATGAATGATGATGTCTCGCATTCCCGCTAAGTTGCGCCAAGGAATTTCTGGATGGCTTTGGCGAAATTCAGGAGATATGCGTTTAGTTGCTTCGCCAATGATTGTAACTTGATACAGAATTGCGGATAGTTTTTCATTGTTATCAATGAGTTGGCTGTATTGAATGCCTTGGCTAAATCTAAGAATGCGGGTAGCTGCTCGTTCAATATCAATGAGGGATTCGAGATCACGGGACATAGATCACCTGAGCAGTTGTGAGAATATTTTGGCGGCGGAGCCAGTTTTCGCTGCGTTCTATGGCTGATTTAACGATGAAGTCGATTTTGCGCTGAAAGATTGTTTGTAGTTCTTCTTTCATTTGGATTGTTTCACTAAGTCCACGCTGAAAGTTTGGGTCAAAGCTTACTAATACATCGATGTCGCTATCGGGGCGAAAGTCATCACGCAGGACAGAACCAAAAAGAGCAAGTTCGGTGATGTGCCACCGTTGACAAAATTCTTGTATTTCTTGGGTGGGTAGGGTAATGTTACGGGTTAAAGGTTCTAGGACTAGCATTGATTAACTCTCTTGCGCCAAGTCATTAATTATAAGGTTATCACAAGGATTTAATGGGCTGTATCTAGTTTAGTTAATTTGCTGGTGCTTTTTGGTTGAGGAGATTGGTAACGCGGACTTTGCCAGTTAGGAGGTCTTGCATAAGTCCAGTTTTTAACCTTTGTAGCTTTCTTAAATGCTGTTGATATTTCAGTAGGCTATTGCTTTGCATAAACAAAAAATTCTCAATTCGTAATTGCTCTTTTACCGTAGGAACTTTTACTAATAGTTTACGAACTTCTCCAACATTAAAGTGTTGTTGAGCTAATCCTCCTTGCCCCTCTAAAACTTGTTTTTTTCCGAAGTCTGAATTAATCCATAAAGCTAAAAAACTTGATCTAATTTGTCGAGTGTCTGGTCTTGAAATCACTATATCAACACAGTTACAGCCATCTAATTCAGGTGGAATAACCGCTGTCGTCCCTGGGTAGCCTGTTCTAACAGTAACTAAATCTCCTGCGAATAAACGGCTTTTGCTAAGAGAATCATTGTCTTTTTGAGACATATAGAGCCTGTTTCATATCTATTATGAGCAAGATGTATGATGCTTAGAAAATGCTAAATCCATACTCAAGTAGCCTAACAGATAAAGAATGGGAAATTATAGAACCATTGCTCCCAAAGAAAAAGCAAACTAGACCGCCAACTTGGACAAAAAGACAAATTTTAGACGGCATACTCTACCAACTCAAAAACGGTTGTAATTGGCGAGATATGCCCCGAGACTTACCACCATTCTCTACAGTGTATCGATACTACAAGGAGTGGAAAGATACAGGTACATTTACTGCGATTATGGAAGCTTTGCATGCAACAGCCCGTGAACAGTCAAAAAAAATCAAAATGGACAACTTTAATCATCATTGACTCACAAGCAGTGAAAAATACCTGTAATGCAAGTATAGAATCCAAGGGCTTCTGCTCCTACAAAGCAACTAACGGGATCAAAAGACATTTAGCCGTTGACACTCTGGGATTTCCTTTCTTTACCTATTTAACAAGAGCAAATGTATCAGATGACCAAGGACTGATTGAGATGTTAACGTTTAACATTGATTACTTCAAATCGAAGCCAGATGACATTACCCTAACTACGATATTGCTGGATAGTGGTTATCATATCGAAAAATTGACGACTGATTTACAGAAGGTTTATCCTGAGATTATGACTAAGATTAGGCTTGAAATTTCTCCTAAGGTATCAAAGCAAAAGCAGGCAGAAAAAGGTCTGTCTGGGTTTGTAGTTGTGCCGACAAGGTGGGTAATTGAAAGGTCAAATGCTTGGGTTGAAAGATGCAAAATCTTAGTTAAGAACTTTGAGAGAACTCTCGTTAATGCTACAGCTAAACTCAATCTTTGCTTTATTCGTTTGATGCTAAAAAGAATTGCTACTCATGAGATATGAAACAGGCTCTATAAACTAGATCAGAAAAATCTATTGCATTTTCTTTAACATTTGCTGATCGAAGAACAGGAACTCCTGACGGCTTATAGTATTGAGCAGGGCGAATTACTATACCAACTATAATTTCTTTACATATCGATCCACATAGCTCAACATCCCACTCAACAGGAATACGCCCGATCGCAGAATCTTTAAACTCATGAGTGGCTTCACTGCGGATATTGCCATTTTCATCGATGCCTTTGGTGAGCAAGTCCTGCATTAGTCCCGTTTTGATGCGTTGCTGCTTGGCGATGATGGCTTCGGTTTTGGCGATCGCCCGATCAATCGTAGACAAAACTTCAGCAATTTTTTCCTGTTCTTTAATCTCTGGTAATTCAATTTGAATGTCTAGAATATCTCTGGATGATAGATGCTTAACTGTTGTTGCAGAAGTTATCTTATGAATACGGTTGATTTCAGTAATGATTCGATAATAAAGAAAGTCTTGATTGAGATTATTTTTATTCTTAGTTACTAATTTACAAACTCGTTGATTTAAAAGAGCAAGTTCACCTTTCCACCTAACAGTAGTAAAGTCACCATCCATTCCAATCAAAAGATCATTATTACGAATCAAGTAATATTCAGAAAAGCTTCCAAGATAATTTATTTCAGTTTCTTGTTTTTCGAGATCTCTGATTCTAATAAGTGGAATTCCTTCACCATCTGTAAACTTGTCAGACGCAAACGCAAATCCATTAATTAAATCAACAAACTGACCTAACTTGACCTTTTCCTGACTAGATAAAGCCATCACACCAAATACCCCAACTTACTCAAAAACTCATTTAATTCCGCCAAAGTCTGCCCAGATAATACTTTATGCAACATTCTGTAACCGTTTTTCTAATTCCTGACGCAGCCCAAAATAGTGACGATAATCATTTGCCCATTCAATAAAAATCGCCTCATCAGAAAGTTGCCCCTTACTATAGCGATCAAAAAAGTCCTCAGAACTCATGTTTTGCTGAGTCTCATATAAACTCAAACGCTTAGCCACAGCAACCAGCGCATCCAAAGGTGAAGTATAAATAATTCGTTGTTTTCTCATTTATTTAGAATCTAACTAGCCAAATTTCATTAGTTTTAGGCAACATCGTTATAAATATCTTCCTCTGGATCATTCCATTCAGCAAAACCCGTTTCCGCTAATTGCATAATTGGGAATGAATCCAAATTCTGATCTATAAGCGATTTCGTGAATGAAGAAATTGCTTGCTGATCGACTTGTGGCGACCACACCACCGCACTAGTTGTCGCCAACTTAGATAATAAATTTTGTTCGCGTTCAGCCAACAATGCCTCAATCCTTTGCCAATCATGGTAATTAATCACCACCGCCACGGGCTTAGATGCCTCATCTGTCACAATTTGTTTTTTAATCGACAGCATAGTTTTAATCCTCCTAAAATTAATTTAGATACCCTAGCTTAACTAAAAACTCATTTAACTCCGCCAAAGTCTTCTCACGCTCTGCCTCTAACTCCTGACTCGAAACCGCATACTTATCCCAAAGATTTTCCACTACCGCAATCAGCGATCGCTTAGCCCCATTCAAATAGCGAGTTAACTGCTCCCGCACCCAATCATAGAGTTTCTGCAAAATCAAAACCTTCGCCTCCTCCGTCGTCAACTGACCGCCGATTTTCTCTAACAAATCGTCAACCCGCAACAACCTCGCCTCTAACACAGACTTGTCCTTAGTCCAAGCCGTAAGACTGCGTTTATAGTTTTTATCATCAGTTTTTAACGCCGCCATTTGACTCTCTAACTGCGCCAACAATTCCCGCGTTTCCCCTTGAAACTCCTCAGCCCCCAGACGCTTTAACCGTAACTTTAAATCTAGCTCGGCTTGTTTATCTTTTACCTCATCCCTTAAATCCTTAATCTGTTTTTCGAGCTGTGCGATCGCATCATGTGCCTCTCGATATTTCGCCAACTCCCGCGCCGCCGAAGCCCCACCCGAACCTTTCAGATCGTCCATAGCATCCTTTAGCGCTTTCTTAATAGTCGCCGCCGTTACCGACTCCTCCTCCTCTGGTTCATAACTCGCCACCTCCTGCGCCGTCTCGATCGCCTCACTCAACTCACCCTGTAACCCACTGATGCGACCCTCAAGAACCTCAATCTCCCTCACCTCAGCATCAAAAAACGACCCAATCAAATACTCATCTGGGATTAGCGTATGATGCCAACCCGTATTAATAATCGTCTTCAAGTCATAGCGAATCTGTTGCCACCAATTGACAAACACCCCCGCCGCCTGAAACTCGTCCAACACACCCAAACCGATCAGCTTATCCTTTAAACCAGTCAGCAACTCCCGCCGCACCTCTGGCATCTTCTTGCTTTCACCCAGATCGTTAGACAACATCGCAAAATCATCCCGTGCCACTTGCCACCAACTTTCTAGAGCAGCATAATGATCGGCGATCGTGCTTTGCAGATTTGCATCCGCTTCCAAAGTCGTCTTAATCGCCGCCTTGGTTGTAATCTCTGAACTAAAAGCCAAATAGCGATCGCTAAAAGCGGCACTGACGTGAACGCGCAAAGGCTGCAACAACGTCTCAGACTGCACCCTAAATTTGGCGAACTCTAGCGATCGCGCTACAACCTCACGCTCAGGAATCCCACCCAACAAGTGCGCCGTCACATCTTCGGGTTCAGGTTCGGGCGTATTGTCCACATAGCGGCGAATATTCAGATTGTAATCATGCTGCCCCACAATCTCCTGCTTACTCACCAAACGGCTATATTTTGGATATTCCTTCTTGTGGGTAAAGACAAAATCAATTTTTTCAATATCTTCAGGACGTAACTTATTCTGAGCCTTACCTTCGGCATATTCGCGATCGGCATTCACAAATAAAATCTTGTCCCTAAACTCATCAGGCTTACTCTTATTCACCACCAGCACACAGGCAGGAATCCCCGTTCCATAAAACAAACCCGACGGCAAACTAATAATCGCCTCGATTACATCATTTTTAATTAACTCCTCCCGAATCAGCTTCTCCTTACCCCCACGAAATAACACCCCGTGAGGCATAACCGTCGCCATGTGACCATTAGGTTTCAGGCTGGCAATCATGTGCTGCACAAACATCAAATCCGCTTTCTTGCCCGACTCAGGACAAAACTCCCAAAAGCGATTAGCAAACTTCAAACTAGCGCGGCTGTAGTTCTGCGAAAAAGGAGGATTAGCCAATACGCGATCAAACTTCCGAATCTGTCCATTATCCAGAATTAGCGGATCTTCCAACGTGTCGCCATTCTCAATCGTGAAACGGCTGATGTTATGCAAAATCATATTCATATTGCAGATCGACCACACCGTACCATTGGACTCCTGCCCATACATCGCCAAATTATTCGGGTCTTGTCCCTGCTCTTCTACATACTGATAGGACTGAATCAGAAACCCACCCGACCCAACCGTCGGATCGTAAATCGTACTTCCTGCCTCTGGCTTCACCAACTGCACCAACAGCCGCACCACCTCCGACGGCGTATAAAACTCTCCCCCTTTTTTACCCGCACTATCCGCAAAAAACTTAATCAGATACTCATAGGCAGCCCCCAACAAATCGGGAAACTCAAAGTTATCGTTAACCAGCACAAACTTAGGCTGATTAAAGTGATCGAGCAAATCCTTCCACTTCTGATCGGGAATCTTGGTTTTGCCCTTCGTCACATTGAAATCAATATTATTTTTCAGCACTCCCACTAAGGCATCATTAGCGTCTTCAATTGCGGCGATCGCCTTATTCAGCATATTGCCAATATCTTGCTTGAGGTGCTTCAGAGGCGGCATCTGATTACCCTCTTCATCTACCCAAGCCTCATGCCAACGAGCACGGGACGGAATAAAAAACGTCTCGCCATAGGAAGTTTTATCTTCCAGTAATTCCGCTAAAAGTTCAGGCTCATTAGCTAGATGAGCATAGGTAGTTTTCATAATCTCCTCCCGCTTGCGATCGAACTCATCCGATAACCGCTTAATAAACAACAGCCCAAAGATAAACTCCTTGAACTCCGAAGCATCCATTTTGCCCCGCAAAATATCGGCTGACTTCAGCAGAAAATTTTCTAATTGACTAAGGGTAATTTTCTCTTGCTGCAAGTTTATATTCCTTATTACCTAAATCACTCAGTTATACCACCTGATTGCGATCGCATTAAAAATAAGCCCCACAGTTAGAGCCTTAGGATTACTCTTGCTTTGGGCATTTTATGGCTTTTGGCGATCGCAATTCTATAAAACTACAACTGCCAGAAGTTTGATCGTCAGTTTATAGCTCTAAAGCGTTCAATAAAGCTTTTCGCAGATCAATAAGACAAGATGTATCGCTAATTATGACCTGCATCTTTTATAGAGCCTGTTTCATATCTCATGAGTAGCAATTCTTTTTAGCATCAAACGAATAAAGCAAAGATTGAGTTTAGCTGTAGCATTAACGAGAGTTCTCTCAAAGTTCTTAACTAAGATTTTGCATCTTTCAACCCAAGTATCCACCTTGTCGGCACAACTACAAACCCAGACAGACCTTTTTCTGCCTTCTGTTGCTTTGATACCTTAGGAGAAATTTCAAACCTAATCTTAGTCATAATCTCAGGATAAACCTTCTGTAAATCAGTCGTCAATTTTTCGATATGATAACCACTATCCAGCAATATCGTAGTTAGCGTAATGTCATCTGGCTTCGATTTGAAGTAATCAATGTTAATCGTTAACATCTCAATCAGTCCTTGGTCATCTGATACATTTGCTCTTGTTAAATAGGTAAAGAAAGGAAATCCCAGAGTGTCAACGGCTAAATGTCTTTTGATCCCGTTAGTTGCTTTGTAGGAGCAGAAGCCCTTGGATTCTATACTTGCATTACAAGTATTTTTCACTGCTTGTGAGTCAATGATGATTAAAGTTGTCCATTTTGATTTTTTTTGACTGTTCACGGGCTGTTGAATCCAAAGCTTCCATAATCGCAGTAAATGTACCTGTATCTTTCCACTCCTTGTAGTATCGATACACTGTAGAGAATGGTGGTAAGTCTCGGGGCATATCTCGCCAATTACAACCGTTTTTGAGTTGGTAGAGTATGCCGTCTAAAATTTGTCTTTTTGTCCAAGTTGGCGGTCTAGTTTGCTTTTTCTTTGGGAGCAATGGTTCTATAATTTCCCATTCTTTATCTGTTAGGCTACTTGAGTATGGATTTAGCATTTTCTAAGCATCATACATCTTGCTCATAATAGATATGAAACAGGCTCTATATGAAGGATATGAGGTTCTCCTTTTAATTCAGCTTCCACTTTATCTATTGAATAGCGCAGTAATTCCGCAGCTTTAGAGGTTGAAATCAAGTCTTCTGCTAAAGCTCGATAACATAACCTCTCAAATCGACAAGGTTTTTCTTTCTGCCCACGCTCATCTTCATTTTCTAGTGGCTCAGGTTCACTAGACCGCCAAGTCCGAGCAATAGTCTGAAATGAGTAAGTGAGAATAGCATCAGTTATTATGCCGATGTTTCTTAGACGCACAAGTAATGCCGCTCCACTAACTCGATAGATTTGTTTCAGATAAATTAACTCTCTATAGCCAAAAGAGTGTCGTAAATGTCCAACTTCATTTTCAAGGTGAGATTTGGGAACTAAAAAAGCGGCTGCAAAACGGTTACAAGCTTGTTCTTCTTCTTTTTCTGATAGATGTTCAGGATCGATAAGTCTGTGTCCTAACTCGTGAGCAAGTGTTAGTCTTCGCCGTTCTAAGGAAACCTGACTATTTATGACAATTATAGGTAAATTACTAATTCTGGCACCTTGGACAAGGCAAGTAAATCCCGATACATTACTAGGTAACTCACTAACTAAAACTTTTAATCCCTTCTCTTCCAATAATTCGGTCATATTCGGGATTGGATCAGTCCCAAGATTCCACACATCTCTCAATTTGATTGCTACTGCTTCAGCCTCTGCTACAGAATTAATAGCAACTTTGTCGAATGGTTTCTTCCATTCAGCACTTTTCATTTCTAAAATATGTTCAATTTCTAGGTATCGCTCAACCCATTCAATAACCTCAGTCTCTACACGAGCGCGATCTTTTCCAGTTGTATTAGCTTTAGTCCGAAAATCAACATTAGTAAGTTCAACTTGTTGAGAATTAAGCAAATAATGTATTGATACTTCTAAGGTTTTACTAAGTGCAATCAAAACATCTGAACTTGGAGTCATTTCATCACGTTCATACTTGCCAATAGCTTGAGCACTAACTTTGCCATTCAAAGCATCAGCTAATCCTCGTAAAGAATAGCCAGCTTTCTTCCGAGCTAGCTTTATACGGGAGCCAATCATAGTTTTAGGTTTACAAAAAGAATAATTATTTTTATAAAATGATATGTATTGTAAACCATAAGACTAAGAAAATCAAATTTACTTGGTCTGTGGCTTGCGATGAAAAGTTTTATCACTGGGAGGTGATGAAGAGATGGCAAAGAATACTGGTAAGGGATACCGTAGAGGTGCTGTGGATAATCGCAGTCAAACCTATAATCCCAAAACTGATCAATATGTGAAGCGTGACACAGAAACAGGTCGGTTCATGGATGTAAAGCAGGATGGTGATCCGTTTAAGGGTGTATGCAAAGAGGACTAGCTAACTTACATTATGGGTATTCTACGTAAATACCCTTTTTTACTAGCTCACACTTTTTAGATGTGTCGGGATAAGAGGCTTTTAATTTCTTGGGTGCGGTCTCGGGTTTAGTAAATCAAAGGTAACAATTATGGATATAGATAATATTTTAGAAAATGACCAGAAGGAATACATTGTATTAAAAGCTGTTTACGACCACTCTAAACCAGAGGATTGGAATGGAATTAGTGACGAAGATGTGGCTAAATATACTGGACTATCTTTAGAAGAGGCAACAGCTATATTGACTAGGTTACTTATTACTTATCATCTAATTTCTCACCCTACACTTAATAGTGGCTTTGTCAGCAATCAAGCAACAAAATCTAAGTTACAGGAGTACGCTATGTCAATGAAACAATCACTTAATAATTCAGCCAGTGGAGTTACAAATAATTTTCATGGCAATGTAGGAGCAGTTCAAAATGGCGATCGCAATATAGCTCATGTTACTCAGAATAATTACTCACAGCAAAGTCTCATTGACGCAGCTAAAGAAATTCAGGAACTTCTTGATCAGTTAGCTAAAACTTATCCAACAAATACTCAAACCGAAAAATTAGCAGTTGTTACTAAAGCCGTTGAGCAGATCGAAAACAGTTCTTCTTGGAAAGCTAGAATTATCTCTGCTATTAGGGTGGGTGGTATTGAAGGAATCAAAGAGTTACTAGATAACCCGTTGGTAAATATTTTCATGGCAGTGATTGAAGACTGGCAGGAGAGTAAATAAATTGAGTTATCTTGTTTTAGATTTACAAAAGGAAGCACTTGATCCATCGATATCCACTCTTAGCCTTCTTCGGAAAGCTCTCTTAGTTGCCACTAAGTTAAAACTTGAGGACTTTAAGGAGTGGATAAACTCTGAACTTAATGGATATCAAAATATGTTAGTACTCCCTGAATATCGCCATCTAAAGGGTTTGATTGAATATCATTTACCTTCGCATGGATGGCGACCAATTGTGGGAGACGATCAAGATGAAATTTTTGAGTCTTTGCAAGGTAGATCTAAATATTTATACTCGGCTATCAGCGATTTAGAGATACTTTTTAATCAGTCCAAAAATTTGCAAGTAAGGGATGCTCCCGAATTAGAAAGAAAAATCTATGATTTCTATTCTATCGACTTAAAAATAATGCTTTGTATTATGAATGTGAGTATCGGTAGAATACTGGAAACTATTAGGAACACTATCCTAAGATGGTCATTGGAATTGGAAGAGAAGGGAATTTTAGGGGAAGGAATGACCTTTTCACAACAGGAAAAGGAATCTGCTGCTCAGCATAAGTATGAAATCAATAATATTATTCAAAATTTCTACGCCACTGTCGGAGCAGTTCAGACAGGGAGGGAAAATACTGCCAATGTAAATCAAACTATTATTTCAAATAATTCTGAAATTTTACAGGAGATCGCTACTATCAGAAAGTAAAGCCTGGTTATGCTTAGAGTGCTTTATAGCTTCAGATTCTTTTTTGTTAATCTGAAACCTCTAAGCCATTGATATTTACGAAGTAGTTTCAATTCTTTGCCAAATGCGATCACAAAAGAATAAAGTCCCAGCCACCATACAGAGAGGCACCGTCAGAAAGTTCAAAATTGGGATGCTGGTTAAAACAACACAACCTAAACCAAACCCGATACTAGCTGGGGCAGAGCGAATTATCCAGCCTAGTTTGTTTCTAAAGCTAAGTCTTCTTCTCTCCAAAGCAGGGTCGAGGAAATCTAAACACATTAAAATTGTCGATAGAATTATGCCAACTATTCCTGCTATTACAGGAGCCACGGGAGCGATCGCTATACTAAGTACAAATGTTAAAAAGCTACATATCGCTATCAAAGCTAATTTTTTTACCTCAAACAATAAAGCTCTAAAAACATCAGAGATCGTCCTGCCAAAACTAAAAGTCTCTTCTGTGGGTAAATTATTAATTTTCAGTTTTTCAATTTGTTCGGCTAGCTGACCGTACCAAGGTGAGCCTAAAATTACGCCAATTTGCACGATCAATAGTCCAACTAATATCAATATACCTAAGCCAAAG
Organism: Synechococcus sp. PCC 7502; assembly: GCF_000317085.1. Taxonomy (NCBI): domain Bacteria; kingdom Bacillati; phylum Cyanobacteriota; class Cyanophyceae; order Pseudanabaenales; family Pseudanabaenaceae; genus Pseudanabaenococcus; species Pseudanabaenococcus habilitatus. The sequence goes on along the minus strand of NC_019691.1, from coordinate 22,740 downwards.
ACAAAATGCAGGATACCAGATAGAACAGTTAACCATGTGGGCAAATTTAAGATCACTGTATCTATCCACTGCAACCCAGGAATTAGTAAACCAAAGTACAGAGCTATACCGACAAATACATTAATCAAAATTGGAATAGTAATATAGCCCCATAGAGACGGATTATTTTTCAAAAAGTTAAATGCTTGAAAATGATAACTAATTCCCATTTAAGTTACTCATATTCTTGATGGATCAGTGTTACCCTTTGGTCGGCAGTCTCAAGATATTCTCGGCATTTACCCGCTAAACCTATACCCTGTTCATATAGTTCGAGTAAAACTGCAATCGGTTCATCACCACGATCTAAGGTTTTTACAATAATTTCTAATCGCTGAATCTGCTGTTCAAAGCTGGTCATGGTGATATGTTAGTTTGGGCTTTACGGTCTGGATCGTAGCATGGGCAACTTCGGTATTACGCACGGCGGAACGCATACCGCAAGGTAATCGCTATCTGGTCAAATTTACTCAAAGATTCATTGGCAGAAATAATATGTTCACCATCTTTTAGTAATGCATAACCACGTTTTAGAGGAGACAATGGATGCAGCGATTTACCATGAGCTTCAAGAGCATCTAGTTTAGTTCTAGCAGTTTTTAAGTTACGATTTATCAGCTTGGTTAAGGCATTCTCGACTTCATCTACTCTTTGGCTGTAGTTGTGAATGCGATCGCTCAATTTCTGAAATCCATAGCTATTAATTAGGCGATCAATCTTTTGCTTCTTAGACTCTAAGACTGCTTGAATATTTTCAGTTAACTCTTGCTCAACCGATTGAATAAAGCCCAGTAAAGTATTGCGATCGCTCTGAGTTACCAATTCGGCGGCGGCGGTTGGCGTAGCGACACGGACATCGGCAACAAAATCAGCGATCGTAAAATCTGTCTCATGCCCCACTGCGGAGATTATAGGAATTTCGGAATTATAAATAGCCTCGGCAACGGGTAAAGTATTGAAAGCCCATAAATCTTCTAGGGAACCACCACCACCACCCACGATCAATACCGCATTATCAAAACCCAGCAGGACTTGATTTAGTCTGGTAATGGCATTGGCAATTTCTTCAGAAGCATATTCACCTTGAACGCTAGCTGGACAAAGATAAATCTGACAGTGGGGCGATCGCCTATTAAGAGTAGATAACATATCCTGTATGGCTGCTCCCGTGCGAGAAGTCACTATGCCTATATGCAAAGGTAATGCTGGGATAGGACGCTTGCGATCAAAAAATCCACCATCAGCTAAATCCTGTTTTAGTCGCTCAAAGGCAAGATATAACTCGCCCTGACCCGCAGGTATCAAACTTTGGCAGTCTATTTGGTACTTGCCCCTCGTGGCATAAACGAGATTTGCTTGCTACCCCAAAGCACACAGTCTATTTGAGCTTCATCATCTTTGAGTGTGAAATATCTATGCCCAGAGGACGCAGCTTTATAGCCCGAAATTTCACCCAGTACTCTAACTTCGCCAATACCTTCTCTGAGCAGCTTAGTAATCTTTTGGGTTAGGGCAGAAACACTAATTTGGACGTTGTTCTTAGACATTTTTGGATTTAACGGTAGTGTTTCAAAGCCATTCTATAGGCGATCGCTACTGAAGCCATATCAAGGAAATTCATAGAGGCTCGCTTATGAGTTAATTGCTTCTATAGAAAGTCTTGTTGTTAGGGATTATTCTAATTTGTTTATCAATGTACTCTAGGAATCCTTGGTAATCTCCTATCTTTTTTCACATGGAAGCCAAGAAACTATGATTACTCGTATCATCGATTTTTTTTGTAGTCATTAAGCAACTCGTCTAATAATTCTTACGGATCGTCATTATGTTCTCTATTCACTTATCTAAATATTTATGACCATACCGCCTACCATTAATTCGCCTAAAGTCCTGCAATTATGGAAATGGATTGTTGAACCACTCGATTATTTGCATAAGTTTGATCGCGAGTGTGGAGATATTTTTACAGTGAATATGTCTAGCGTCTTTAACGGCGCTGTATTTGTCAGCCATCCTCAAGCAATTCAACAAGTATTAACAAGCGATACTAAACAATTTTCAGCCCCTGGATCGATCAATCAAATCTTAAAGCCTTTTCTAGGCGATCGCGGGGTTATCCTCTTAGATGGACGTGAGCATCGACAACGCCGACAATTACTGATGCCCCAATTTCATGGTGATAAAGTACGGAATTATACCAATGCGATCCAACAAATCACTAGAAACTTAATTGCAGGATGGCAAGTAGGAGAGAAACTTAATGTCAGAAAAGAGATGGAAAAAATTACACTCTCAGTCATTTTACAAACCGTCTTTGGGTTAGATCGAGATAAAAGATACGATCAAATTCGGGAAAAATTATCCAAAATGCTCTCACTAATTGAATCTCCAATTAATGCTGCTTTTCTATTTCTTCCGTTTATGCAAAAAGATTTAGGTGCTTGGAGTCCCTGGAGGCGTTTCGTCCGCGATCGCGCTGAGCTAGATCGGCTAATCTATGATGAAATTAGCGATCACCGTCAAAATAGTAACGAAGAGCGATCTGACATTTTAAGTATGTTGATTAGCTCCCAAGATTCCGATGGCAATAGGATGAGCGACCTAGAATTACACGATGAATTGATGACTCTTTTATTTGCAGGGCATGAAACTACTGCAACCGCTCTAGCTTGGGCAATATATTGGATTAATTATCTGCCTGAAGTTAAACAAAAATACTGACAGAAATTGCGACTTTAGGGACAGAACCAGATGCCATATCCCTAAGTAAACTTCCATACCTAAATGCAGTATGTGCCGAAACTTTAAGAATTTATCCCGTGGGAATGCTAACGTTTCCAAGAATTACTAATGAATCAATATCAATCCGTGGTTATGAAATCAAACCAAATACCGTAGTAATGGGTTGTATTTATCTCACTCATCACCGCGAAGATACCTATCCCGACCCACATCTATTCAAGCCCGAACGGTTTTTAGAGCGTCAGTTTTCACCCTATGAATACTTGCCTTTTGGTGGCGGTAGTCGGCGCTGTGTGGGCATGGCATTGGCGCAATTAGAACTCAAATTAGTCATAGTTGAAATTCTATCTCACTGTCAATTACAGCTAATTGGAAAACTCCCAATTATGCCCGTTCGTCGTGGGGTAACATTAGCACCAAATGGAGGTGTAAGCGCGCGGGTAAAAAGTAAATACGTGTAAAGCGATCGACATTCTTATTTAGCAAATTTTGCGATCGCTACTGTAAACATTTCTAGTGTGAATTAGGTATTGCTTAGAAAAAGTTACCCCTAGAACGGGACAAAGAAACGACATAACCGTACAATCGGCAACGGGTGGTATTTGAACATTTACGCGCAAGAATTCATCGTTGTCGTTATGTGACCAATGTTTATAGGAAGCCTGTGACTGATTTTGACGATCGCCTAATTAGGTTTCAGCAATTTCTATGCCTAATTCTTGTCGTAATTGGATCAAAGGTTTTTCCCATTGCTCTTCCCATTTCACGGATAACAGCGGTTGGGCTTTTGTTCCTAGCCGATAGCCCCAAGCAATACTTGTTAATATTTCCTCTAAGTCAGCCGGTGACTTGAATAATGTACTCAAGAGTCCACCTGCTAGTAAGACTATAGCCATAGTACGTCTAGTTTGAGCCAACTCGAAGGCTTTTAATCCTAACTCTCCTTTTACATCCGTGCTAAATCCACAGATAATGTGCCAAATATCGTGGGTTTGTCGCAAGCGTAACAAAACATAACTGACATCATCTTTAATTTCAATTTTTCTATAAAAATTTGGGTCGAAGCCCGAATCCTTTATGTAAGTGGCATAGGCATAGCCCAAAGAATCTGTAGGTAGAGTTAACAATAGTTCCATATCCAAACGAGGAGGAACGTATCTCTCTTGAATAATTGCCGCAACCTTTGGCTGTGATTTAACAAATTCTACGGCTAGTTCCGTAGCTTTAGTCTGACGCAAGCCATCCTCAATATCATAAACAGAATCAGTTTGAGTCGGATCTCTAAATAGAGAAATTGCACCTTTAATTGTACTGAGGAAGTCGATATTTAATTTCTGGCGATCGCGTAGTTTCATAGTTTTATTCTGGGCTGATTTAATTATTTCTAATTCTTTTGGCAAGGGTAAAAGAAGAACTCATAGAAATTGCAAAACTCTCCCCCATAAATCCTTTCACCCTATTATCTACGGGTTAATAGAGAATACCGCAGGTTAAAGGCGAAGTTGGCACAATAAATGAAGTCCAGACCTGACTAATCCATGCTGTAGTATCTTTTTTCATCTTTATATCCTCAAGGTATTAATAGAACTGTAGTTTTGCTTGCGAGTTAATGAGCTTGTAGCTTCAAGATGCTGAATGTTCATTAGAGTTATAGTAGCAACCTATGAAATTCTTGTTTAATGTCTTGATTTAATGTAAATAACTTGATACTTATTTCCTGGCGATCGCTATTGGAATTGGTGCTAATTTCGATGGCAGATATATTTAGCAATAGAGGTTAAACCTAATGAACTTTTATTCTTCAAATTTACTCCCAAGGCTTATGGATTGGTCAATGTCTGGCAGGGCATTGGCTAAATATCGCCAAGAAGTATTAGCTGATGTAAGGGGAGAAGTGTTAGAGATTGGATTTGGTTCGGGACTAAATTTAGAGTTTTATCCAGAACAAATTAAAAAGATCGTCACAGTTGAACCAAATACTGGTATGAGTGCCATAGCGCAGAAAAGGATAGAACAGTCATCAATTAATGTTGAATCGTGCATAGGTAGCGGCGAGAACATAACAATGCCAGACAATACTTTTGATAGTGTAGTTAGTACATGGACGCTATGCAGTATTACTAAAGTAGAAAAAGCCATACAGGAAATTTATCGAGTTTTGAAGCCAGGGGGTAAGTTTTTCTTTATCGAACATGGTTTAAGTAAAGATCCCAAGCTCCAAGTTTGGCAAAATCGCTTGACTCCCATACAAAAAGTTATTGCCGACGGATGTCACCTCAATCGCAATATTCTTAATTTGATAGAGAGAGAATTTACTGAAATCACAATCAAAGAATTTCAAGTAGATGGATTACTAAAAGTTGGTGGTTATTTCTACCAAGGGGTAGCCACAAAAAGTTAATAAATATACAAAGTTGTCGATCCACACTATCTGCTCCAGCTTCAGTTGATTTATTGGCTCCTAAGTGCTCACTGCATCAATTGAGTAAGTAACCGATTCAGCAATATTATGTTCTAGGGGCGATCGCACTATCTTGCAGGTTTTCGGGTGTATCCTGTATCTACCCCTATATAGAGCCTGTTTCATATCTATTATGAGCAAGATTTATGATGCTTAGAAAATGCTAAATCCATACTCAAGTAGCCTAACAGATAAAGAATGGGAAATTATAGAACCATTGCTCCCAAAGAAAAAGCAAACTAGACCGCCAACTTGGACAAAAAGACAAATTTTAGACGGCATACTCTACCAACTCAAAAACGGTTGTAATTGGCGAGATATGCCCCGAGACTTACCACCATTCTCTACAGTGTATCGATACTACAAGGAGTGGAAAGATACAGGTACATTTACTGCGATTATGGAAGCTTTGCATGCAACAGCCCGTGAACAGTCAAAAAAAATCAAAATGGACAACTTTAATCATCATTGACTCACAAGCAGTGAAAAATACCTGTAATGCAAGTATAGAATCCAAGGGCTTCTGCTCCTACAAAGCAACTAACGGGATCAAAAGACATTTAGCCGTTGACACTCTGGGATTTCCTTTCTTTACCTATTTAACAAGAGCAAATGTATCAGATGACCAAGGACTGATTGAGATGTTAACGTTTAACATTGATTACTTCAAATCGAAGCCAGATGACATTACGCTAACTACGATATTGCTGGATAGTGGTTATCATATCGAAAAATTGACGACTGATTTACAGAAGGTTTATCCTGAGATTATGACTAAGATTAGGTTTGAAATTTCTCCTAAGGTATCAAAGCAAAAGCAGGCAGAAAAAGGTCTGTCTGGGTTTGTAGTTGTGCCGACAAGGTGGGTAATTGAAAGGTCAAATGCTTGGGTTGAAAGATGCAAAATCTTAGTTAAGAACTTTGAGAGAACTCTCGTTAATGCTACAGCTAAACTCAATCTTTGCTTTATTCGCTTGATGCTAAAAAGAATTGCTACTCATGAGATATGAAACAGGCTCTATAACACGATTTCAATTGACGGCTTGAACATCTTCTACCGTGAAGCAGGCTTAAGAACCAATCCGACCATCGTTCTACTTCATGGCTATCCGGCATCCTCGCACATGTATCGAGACCTGATGGCTAAATTGTCCGATCGGTTTCACTTGATTGCACCCGATTATCCCGGTTTTGGTAATAGTGATACCCCTGCAATCGCTGAATTTGAATATAGTTTCGATCGCCTTGCCGATATCACTGAGCATTTCTTGCAAGCCTTGGGATTGAATCAATTTAGTTTGTATGTGCAAGATTATGGCGCACCTGTGGGCTTTCGGATTGCCACTCGCGATCCTGAGTGGATTCAAGCTTTGATTGTGCAAAATGGCAATGCTTATGAGGAAGGGTTGACTCCAGCTTGGCAGGCTTTTCGAGATTTATGGAGCGATCGCTCAGAAGCCACCGAAGCACCGGTGCGCAATTTCCTCAAACGGGATACGACAATTTTCTTTTACACGGCGGGGGTGCGCGATCGCCAAAATATCAACCCCGATAACTGGAATCTCGATCAATCCTTTTTGGATCGGACAGAGAATGCGGCGGCTCAACTGGAGCTGTTCTACAACTATCGGGCAAACTTAGATCGCTATCCGGAATGGCATGAATATTTCCGCACTCATCAACCACCGACTTTAATTGTTTGGGGGAAGAATGATCCGTTCTTTGGTCCTGACGGTGCTCAGTCCTTCCAGCGGGATTTGAAAAATGTGGAGTTACACCTCCTCGATACCGGACATTTTGTTCTAGATGAAGAGGGTGATGCGATCGCTGGTCATATCCGACGCTTCATTCCAGCTTATCTGGACTAACAGATAAATGCTTAACATCTGGCTGAGTCAGTCCAGGTTGTACCAAAGTTTAGCGACTGGGCAAGATGCCCAGTTTTAAGCGAGACGATCGCACATTCAAACATTATGAGGATACAAAGATGGTAGTTTATTTTGTCGTTTTGCTCAAGATTACTGATGCTGATCGGTTCATGGAGTGCTTTCAGGCAGTTATGCTATTGATCGAACAGCGTGGTGGACGATTGATTGCTCAGGGAATTCCCAAAGTGATCGAAGTTAGTAATACAGGATCAATGTCGGCTATGTTTGAATATCCTTCACGTCAAGCCTTTATCGATTACTGGCATTCAAAAGAGTATGCCGAAATCAGAAAACTACGTGAAGGTGCGGTAGACTTTCAAGGAGTAATTGTCGCAGGGGTTGCTGCATGAAATTAATTTCTGTGTGTGTTGGGCTGCCGCGTCAAGTGAGTTGGAAGGGAAACTCGGTCACAACTGATATTTTTTAACAGTCAGTGGCAGGACGAGTGACCATGCGATCTCTCAATTTAGATGGCGATCGCCGCTTCTTCGATTCCTTACTAACTTTGAGTTGTGCTAGTACATTTTCCACACCCTTGCGCCCTTGTACCAAATGAACTGGGTCATTCCTCATGACAAACAGGAAATTTGAAGCTAAAAGCATACCCTCGATTTCAAAAACTACCTGAGTAACGTCTGCCTTGGGATTTATCTCTCCCAAGTCCTGCGCCTCAAGGATGCACTGTCTAAATAATGAGAGCCAATTGTCTAGCATCATGACGACCCGATCGCGTGCTGGTCCGGGTCGTGTATCGAGTTCTGCAGCGACTGCGGCAAAAAAACACCCACCTGGAAAAACCCTACGTTCGAGATGGGAAAGAAATGCATTAACCACTGCCCTAAGCCTCTCAGTTCCCGCTCGTGCTTTCATCGCGGGTTGAAGCACTTCACGATCAAAAATTACGGCTGCCGTTTCGATCGTCGCCAATTCCAGTTCTTCTTTGTCTTTAAAGTGCGCGTAGAGTCCACTCTTACTCATCCCAACCTCAGCGGCTAGGTCTCCAAGAGACAAGCCACTTAGCCCCTTAATTGTTACTAGCCTAGTAGCGTTAAGTAGAATGGTCTCGCGACTAGTCTGTCCTCTCGATTTGTGGAGTTTGATTTCTTCCAAACTGATTTTTAATAACGAAATATTAACTGTAGCTTGACAATAACACGAACGGTTGTAATAATCAAGATAATAAATACGAACGGTCGTTTTATTATCTGTTGCAAAACTAAAGCCAAGAAAGACACGACTCAGCGAAGACTAATCGTTGAAGCGAGCGATAGAAACAAAGGAGGATGAAAAATGGTTTCAGCGAAAGATGTTCTCGATCATCACTTGAAGTGTTTTGATAGTGGTGACCTCAACGGCATCCTATCTGACTATACGACGGGAGCCGTCCTGTTCACGCCAGAAGGACCGCTCAGAGGTATCGACGCGATTAGAGCTTTGTTCCAGGGAATGATCGCAGAGTTTAGGAAACCTGGAGCAACGTTCAGCATGAAGCAGCAGTTTGTCGATGGCGACCATGCTTATATTCTGTGGACAGCAGAAACCGCCGATAACGTGTATGAGTTTGCCACAGACACATTCGTAGTGAGGGATGGCAAGATTGTGGCTCAGTCATTCGCCAGCAAGATCGTGCCCAAGCGCTGAAAACGCGACTGTATTCAACAACATTGGAAAACTATGAATTTATCTTTCCAAACTGGCACATATCTGTAACCCAGCACAAGCTTGTCGAACCGAAAGCTCATGCGCAGTTCGCCGATGAAATCAGGTCAATACCAACCGAAAAGCGGTAACTCAGGACAATGACATAAGCATTACTTTTCAAGTAGTAAGGAGAAATAACCATGAAAACAATACAGAATGAGACGATTGAGAAATTGAAGACCAATGTGAAGGGGCACGTGGTGCTTCCTAACGATCCGAGCTATAACGAAGTTCGCGAGATCTGGAATGCGATGATCGATCGCAAACCTGCTGTAATCGTGCAGTGTGGGGAAGCTGATGACGTTTCCCGCGCGATCACCTTTGCGAGAGAGAACGGGTTGGAAATATCAGTCAGGGGCGGTGGACACAACATTGCGGGCAATGCGGTGTGCGATCGCGGCGTGATGATCGATCTTTCACCCATGACGAATGTTCGCATTGATGCTCAGAAGCAGCGTGCGTACGTCGAACCCGGTGCTACGCTAGCTGATTTCGATCGAGCGGCGCAGGTCTATGGGTTAGCGACTCCCGTGGGAATTAATTCAACGACAGGTATCGCAGGTCTGACCCTAGGCGGCGGTTTTGGTTGGTTGACGCGCAAGTACGGCATGACGATCGATAATCTAGTTTCTGCGGAAGTGATCGCAGCGGATGGGAATAAGATCCGAACAAGTGAAACCGAAAACACTGACCTATTCTGGGCGCTTCGCGGCGGCGGCGGTAACTTTGGTGTCGTGACTGAGTTTGAATTTGCTCTCCACCCTGTAGGGACTGAAATATTAGCTGGGCTGATCGTTTTTCCGTTTAGTCAAGCCAAACAGGTACTGACACAGTATCGTAAATTTGCTGACTCAGCCCCAGAAGAACTCAACGTGTGGGTGGTACTTCGCAAAGCTCCGCCATTGCCTTTTCTGGCTGAGACTGTGTATGGGAAAGAGGTGATCGTGCTGGCTGTCTTTTATGTTGGCGATATTGTCGAGGGTGAGAAACTGATCGAACCTCTGCGTGGTTTTGGCGATGCCTATGGCGAACACATCGGCGTTCAGCCCTACGTACAATGGCAACAAGCCTTTGACCCCTTACTTACACGCGGTGCAAGGAACTACTGGAAATCTCATAATTTCATAGAGTTACGTGATGGAGCACTGGATGCGATCGTGGAATCTGCAAGCAAGCTACCCTCACCTCAGTGTGAAATCTTCATAGGATTTATTGCCGGGGCAGCCAACCGCATCCCAGCAGATGCCACGGCATATTATCATCGTGATGCCAAATTCGTACTGAACGTGCATGGACGATGGGATGATGCAACGCAAGATCAAATTGGTATTGTCTGGGCACGTGAGTTTTTCCAAGTTTCTGCCCCTTATGCATCCGCCGGTGCTTATGTGAACTTTATGACCGAAGAGGAGGGTGAACGGATCGCTGCAGCTTACGGATCTAACTACGATCGCTTAGTGCAGATCAAGCGGCGCTACGATCCTGAGAACATTTTCCATCTCAACCAGAACATCAAACCCTAATTAGCTCTACTTTGATGGATCTTTGATTAGGACTAACTACGATCAAGAATGCCGAATGCTGAGAGTTGATCGGTTGTGGGGCAGGGATTTTTGGCGGCAGTTGATGGGCATCGTTAGACATCTCGCCGATGACGCAATTCTGTGTCTCGCAACCCCATCTGCGTTCGTAGTCACTAGGCGGTTGCTCTTTTTTGGACACGGGTGCTTTAGTTCATAGTAACGTTGATAACTACCTCGAAAGGAGTCCGCCATGATCGGTGTATTCGTAACATTTCACTACACAGACAATTTCGGAGAGCAAGCCGTGCGGAACATCGCGGAGACCGCAGGTCCAAGTTTTGAGGGAATGCTGGAATTACGCTCAAAGGTGTTCACGCTCAATTCCGAAAAGCGTGAGGCCACGAACTTTTACGTTTGGGAGTCAGAGGATGCAGCTAAAGTGTTCTTTACGGTGTACGCCCTAGCATCGAGTTTGTGCAGATTGCCACGCTAGTGGAGAACGGGGGGAGCGTTTATGGCAAATGATAAGATCCATTGCTATCAGGCTCAGGTTTTATGGACTGGCAATTTAGGGCAGGGCACAGCCAATTACAGAGCTTAGGAGCGATCACTATTAGTTCCGCTCTTCCAAATGCATTACTACTACTTGCAAATCTGCCAATTTGTAGTTCAATCGATTATTTGATTGGGCAGTTAAACAAGAAAGCGGACGACTCATATTCTTAGCAAATCCTAAAATACCCCGATCGCAATATTGATAAAGAACCTTTCCTTGGTTATCAATTAAAAACGTGCTGCCTCGTTGGGTAAGAAAATCAGCATTCGGCACATAGATTTTCCAGTGACTGAGAACCTCAGTCATATTTCGTAGCGGTAAAGTCGCCAGCTCAAACGGAGGCTGAAAACCGCTACCATCAACCAAATTAAAAAATGAGCCTTTAAGCACAGGCAGGGGAAATGCTTTTATCTCTTCATCGCTGGCAATTAATTGTGGCGCCGCCAATACCAACTAACCTAACAGCCATAGTGGAAGGTAGAGTCTCACGCTGAAGCCACCAAGCATATTCCATGCTGTCAAAGTCCCCCAATTGAGGCAAAACAATCATGAGTATTTGATTAAAAGATTCGCACCCAGTCAAAATTGGTAGAATTTCACCATCACTGACCCTTTGACGTTGGGTATGTCTTAAGATTTCCACAGTATCCATGAGCAGGTTCTTATTGATCGCTTTATCAAGCATACTTTTATTTACAGTCATAGAAAATAAGTCATGGAACAGCAGGAACAAATAACGATCGCTGAATACCAACTCACCGCCGAAGACTACCGCAATGGTACTTGGAACCACGATGTATCTCAAAATCGTGAAGCCCTAATTGCCGCCATATCCAAAGAGAAAGGTAAAATCCTCGACCTTGGCTGTGGTCCGGGTAGAGACTTAATTGCATTTCAAGAAATGGGATATGAAGTCACTGGACTAGATGCAACACCAGCTTTTGTAGAAATGGCAAAGCAAACAGCAGGTTGCGAAGTCTGGCAGCAAAGTTTTTTGAGTCTCAATCTTCCCAGTAATAGCTTTGATGGTATCTTTGCCAATGCTTCTCTAATCCATGTACCAAGCGCAGAAATGATGGGTGTTCTCAAACATCTAAATCAGGCATTAAGCGATTACGGTGTTTTATTAATGTCAATGGTTCGCGGAGATCAGGAGGGCTTTTCTAAGCGTCCCACAGGTTATCGCTACGTCACAGGTTGGGAATATGAAACCCTAAAACCAAAGCTAAAAGCAGCAAAATTTCAAATACTCCATCACTACTATCGCCCCCAAGGAATGCCAATCGCAGAATGCCCTTGGTTAGTAATTGTGGCTCAGAAAATAGTTGATGAGCTATAAATTTGCAGATAATTAAGGTTTATCCTAGAGCCATAGATTTAGGCAAATGCCAGACAAAACCGACTATCTCCAAGGTGTAATTGAACGACTAACCTTTCATTCCGAAGAGACAGGGTACGCGATCGCCCGCCTCAAAACACCCAAATCCCCAGACCTAATCACCATAGTCGGAAACTTTGCCAACATCCAAGCAGGACAGACCCTAGCACTTGAAGGCATCTGGCGCAGCCACCCAAAATACGGCGACCAATTCCAAGTTAGCCAATACCAAGAAACTAAACCCGCCACCCTCACAGGCATTGAGAAATATCTAGGTAGTGGTTTAATCAAAGGCGTTGGTCCAGTTACTGCTAAACGCATCGTGGCACACTTTGGACTTGATACCCTAGACATTATTGAAAACCAAATTGATCGCCTCATTGAAGTTCCTGGTATTGCCAAAAAGCGGGTAAAAATGATCCAAACCGCATGGTCAACCCAGAAATCCATCAAAGAGGTCATGGTATTCCTGCAAGGACATAGTGTATCCACCACCTACGCTGTCAAAATCTACAAGACCTACGGCAATGATTCGATCAGCACCGTTACTGAAAACCCCTATAAACTTGCCACCGATATTTATGGCATAGGCTTCTTTACTGCCGATGCGATCGCTCGAAATATAGGCATTGAAATCAGCTCAGAATTCCGCTCAATAGCTGGGATATTCCACAGTTTAGGCGAAGCAGGAGAAGAAGGACATTGCTACCTACCGCAATCTGAATTGATCGAACGCACTGTTAAATTGCTCACCCTAGAAGAGTATCAACCAGACCCCAACAGCATCGAAGCCCTCACCCACAAACTGGCAATTAACGACCAGCTAATTATGCAAGGGGACTACCAAGGGCAATTCATCTGCTACAAACCCAGCATCTACCACACCGAGAAAGGATTAGCAGAGCGCATCTATCAACTGCTCCAACACAAAATCACAGTCGATATGGATCGAGTCAATAACTGGATCGATCGCTATACCGCCCATCAAAGCATCACCCTCTCGGCACAACAACGCCAAGCCGTAGAAATGGCAGCAACTTCTTCAATCCTAATTCTCACAGGTGGACCTGGTACAGGTAAAACCACCACCACCCGCACTATCGTCGCCCTCTGGAAAGCTATGGGAAAAGAGATCGCCCTCGCGTCACCCACAGGTAGAGCCGCCCAAAGGTTACAAGAAGTCACAGGTTGCGAAGCAAAGACCTTACACCGTTATCTGGAATTTGACCCTAGTTCTATGGGATTTAAACGCAATCAAGACTATCCTCTTACTGCCAAGGCGATCGCTGTGGATGAAGCTTCTATGTTGGACATATTCTTAGCATTCTCATTAATCAAAGCCATTCCCATCGGTACACAACTACTCTTAATAGGCGATACCGATCAACTCCCCAGTGTCGGCGCAGGAAATGTATTAAAAGATTTAATCGATTCCCAACACATCCCCGTGATCACTCTTACCGAAGTCTTCCGTCAGGCACAGGCAAGCCAAATTATTCAAAATGCCCACCGCATCAATACGGGCAAATATCCCCAGATTGAAAAAGCCACCAATCAACCCCAAACCGATTGTCTCTACTTAGAAATGCCGACAGCAGAGGCAGGAGTGCAAGGCATTTGCGACCTAATCACCCATCTCATACCCAATCTAGGCTTTAATCCCCAGCAGGATATGCAGGTACTTTGTCCCATGACCAGAGGCGATGTAGGCACTCGAAATCTCAATCAAGTTCTCCAACAACTGCTCAATCCACCTGACCATACCAAACCTGAAATTAAGCGAGGTAGTACGATCTTCCGTCTGGGCGATCGCATTATGCAACAGGTAAACGACTATAACCGTGAAGTATTTAATGGCGACATCGGCACAATTACGGGTGTAGATTTAGAAGAGCAAGAAATTACAGTTATTTTTGGCGATAGACAAGTCACCTACGACTCCGCAGACCTCAATGAAATCACCCTAGCTAGAGCCACTACTATTCATAAAGCTCAGGGCAGTGAATATCCTGTGGTGATTATTCCCATGTTTATGCAACACTTTCTCATGCTCTCTCGCAATTTGTTCTACACAGGCATTACCCGTGCCAAAAAACTCGCAATCATCGTGGGAGAATCCAAAGCTATAGGATTAGCAGTTAAGCAGGTGAATGACAGAAACAGATATACCTACCTTGCTAGAAGAATCTCAAAATTAGCTAATCTTGAATAATTACAACTCATTCTAGGAAAAAGTCAAATCGTATCAGTATGTATAGAAAATATTAGTGATAAACTTGGAATAGTGACTATAGTAGCTAGTTTCATAGTTAAATCAAAGTAAAACGGTATTTATCACCAACATTTAGAGTAAATATATGGCTGGTAAGAATAAAAGTGATAAGGTCTCATCCAAAAAAGTTGCAAAAGCTAGTGGAAACGATCTAAAAAACGAAGATTTAACTCAATCACTGGGAACGGCTATACATCCTGAATCTACTCAACCAACAACTAGTCCTACCCTTTTTACAGAGCAGAAGATCAATCGCATGGCATCAGCTTTGCCGATTTGGGAAGCTAGTAATATCCTCACTCAGCGCAATCAACTTCTATGGTTAAATGATCGAGAAGGTAAACTCCGATATGCCAGAGACATCGGCAATGGAGCCATTCACTTCTGGGTAACAGATAACCTAGAGGATGAAAACCCAGTTACTCTTGCAGGAGCTGCGGCTCTAGCAGTTATTGATACCTTTGACATCCGTGCCGCCTGTATGCACCTGATTTTTGCCGCCCATGCCACCCAACTTGAAAGACCTTGGGAGCAAGAATTTATTATTAGCGATCGCCAAATTGAATCATATCTAGGCTTAAAAAAGCGAACAGATAAAAGCAGACATGAGAAACTAGCATTAATTGAAGAAATTGCCACTCAACCTTGTAAAATTACTACATTCATTTCTTATCCAACTCAAGGGAAAGTCAAAGGATTTACGGTAGAAGAAGGACGGTTATGGCATATTCTAGGTAAACGCTATGAGTATCAAGAAAACCTATTAGGAGATAAAGAACTTATAGGCATTACCTTTATAGTTAAACCTGGTCTGTGGGCTAGATATTTTCTGAATGAAGAAGGATTAAAGGATAAAATTGCTTATAGTCAGCTAGGGTATCTTTCCAAAAACCTTTTAGAGAGTGTGATGAGCATTTGGCAGCACCACGAGGGAGCAGCACGCTTAATGATGTGGTTACTATTTAAGACACAGTTTGACTGTGATAGCTTAGTTGCCGTAAAAACATTAATGGAAATTGCCTACGGTTCGCAAAAGCTTATAGCTTCTCAAAATAATCAAGACCTACGTAAAAAGTTAGTTTCCCAGTGGGATAGTGACTTGCTAATTTTACAGGAAAAGGGCTGGGCAATCGAATTTGATTCTGAAACCTATCCCCCTGAGATTCAACCAATAGGTTTTGGACGCACAAAATCTCATAGACCTAAAGGCTTTTTCGATCAACTTCTTGGAGCATTTATTAAAATTTCCCTCAAAGATATAATGGATAATGAGATTAAGTTAGAAGCTGAATTACAGACTGAGAAATCTTTGTTACTGCCAAAAATAAATGGTGCTCGCGTCAAAGAACTAAGGATGCAACAAGGCTGGAGTCAACGCAAGCTATCAACTGTAACTAAAATCAGTCAGGGTCTAATTTCATTAATTGAAAATGGAGAGCGCACGATTAGTCCTGAAAATGAAGAAATTTTAGAAAAAACCTTAGATCCAAAAACATGGGGATTGCGTTTAGAACAACCTAACCATAAGCATTTTGCGACTTAGTTAACTACATTCTTTCAAGTGAAATAATACTGATTACATTGATTACAAAACACACTAGAACCCCACCCCTGATAATTTCATCAAAATATTAAAAATGACCTTAAAGCTTTGCTGCTTAATCATTACAAGCAATTGTCATGAAATCCTGACTGATTACAAAACACACTAGAACCCTACCCCTTTGAATGTTCTAATCATTGAAAACTTCGCCATATATAGGTTTGAAGATTATTGATTACAAAATACACTAGAACCCCACCCCTCTGAAAACTGTGTAATCGACACTAGAACCCCACCCCTTATAATTTTCTGTGGAAAACTCATATAATTAAGTTATAGCAAGGGTTTATAGACTTTAAATGATTTTAAAACTTGATTACAAAATACACTAGAACCCCACCCCTTATAAAGTTCTAAAAAAGTTTTTACACTAGAACCCCACCCCTGATAATTGCCAATTACACTAGAACCCCACCCCTAATAAAAGAGAAAAACCTTGATTAAATCAGGGTTTTAAAAAAAAGTGATTACAAAATTATAAAAAGTGATTACAAAAATCAGGGTTTTGCGCTCTGATTACAAAAATTTTGTCTGGTATAAATATGCAATGACTTGCAAAATCAACTACCAACAACAGAAATTTATCTTCACCCCTTGGCAATTTTGGGTGTGCAGTAAGTCTTTTGCAAGTCTAAGTGCGAGGTGCTTATGCTAAAAGTACCCCACGATTTTCAAACTTATGCTGATCAGGTTTACCAAGAATGGGTAATTGAAAGTGCGATCGCCCCTGAGTTGTTTTTTGCGAACACAACAGTCACTGCCGATGAAGTTATCACGTACGGTGGAGATGTTAGTTATCCCATCCACGAAGCTTTAAATTGGGAAATTAAGCGCTGGCGTACATCGTTAACTGGTAAAGTGCAGCGTCCTGAGCAATATGGGACGATTATTCATACAATTAATCCATTCACAGAGGATGAAAAATCTGCACAAGTATTTCAAGTTAAGCTTGAACATCCAGTTTTAGATCAAACTAAATTAAAGCCCCGTAAATACGAAAATCCAATTGGACAAGGACAAGTGGGTGGATTTGCCAAGATCCCTTTATCAGTTTGGCAAACCGTAGCACTGCGTCATAATTGCCCTATAGATGGTTCTAATTTTTGGGCATGGGTAAGACAGCATAACTTACCGATTATAATTTGCGAAGGCATGAAGAAAGCCTGTGCTTTACTTTCTCAAGGCTATATAGCGATCGCTCTCCGAGGAATCACAATGGGGAGAGGTAGAAACGAACAAAATAATGTAACTCTTCAGTCCTATCTCCAGCTTTTTGCTACTTCGGATCGAACTGTTCTGTTTTGCTTTGATACGGAAACTAAACCTAAAACCAAGAAAGCAGTTTATCTCGCTCAAGTTAGAACTGGAAAACTGTTTGAAGCTGCTGGCTGCTCTGTAAAAATTATTCAATTACCATTGTTACCAAATACTGATAAAACTGGAGTTGATGATTTTATTGTGGCGTTTGGGGCTGATAGCTTTGAGAATTTATACAATAACTCTCTACCACTGGCTAGCTATCAATGGATATGGACTCTAAAGCATCAACTTACCTATAAGCCATCGCTATGTTTGAATATAAATGACCTATCCCATACGACATTAGATATTCCTAAATCTGGCATTATTGCGATCCAGTCTGCTAAGGGTACGGGTAAAACCAAAGCGATCGCCTCGTCAGTTAATAGTGCAGATAAGCTAGCACTCCTTGGTCATAGAGTAAGCCTAATGCGTAACCTTTGCCAACGTCTTGGGGTTGACTTCAAAGGCGATATTGATCAAGTAAGTGGAAACTTTATCACTGCTTCTGCCTATACATTACGAGTTGGTGCCTGTGTAGATAGTATTTTGGCTTTTAATCCCACAAACTTTATTGGTTGTGATTTAGTCATTGATGAAGTAGAACAGGTACTTAGACATCTAATTTCTGGCTCCACTTGCAACAAAGATGGTAAACGCCCCGCATTAATTGCTCGATTACAACTTCTGATTCGCTTTGCTCAAAGGGTGATTGTGGCTGATGCCGACCTCAGCGATATGAGTTTAGACTATCTCAAAGCTTTGCGTGGAGATGATAATGATATTTATTTGATCCAGAATACTTATAAGCCTCAAGGTTATCCAACCAAATTCTTTCGTGCTAAGTCTGATGCTGAAATTACTTCTGAATTATTAATTGATATTTCAAATGGTAAAAAGTTGTTTATTGCTACCGATAGTAAAGCTAGTTCCAAGGCGATCGCTAAGTTAGTAAACCAGATGAAGTCTGTGCGCCCTAGATTAAAAGTACTATTAATCAATTCAGAAACTAGTGGCGGAGAAATCGAATCAGAATTCATTCGTAATATTAATCAAAAAGTTCAAGACTACGATGTGGTTATATCCACGCCTTCAATGAGTACGGGAGTTTCTATTGAAATTCAGTGGTTCGATAAAGTCTATGGGATGTTTTATGGAACTCTCACCGATGCTGATATTAGCCAATCTTTATCTAGAGTGAGAGATAATATCCCCCGTGTAGTTTGGTGTAAAGCCCGAGGTAATAATTTTAGTCGGATTGATCGCTCTGAATTTCCTGTGAAAATAAAGAATACACTCCAAAGTCGTTGGGATCGAGAAGCAAGTTTAATCCGAGCCAGCTTGGGTGCGGATTTAAATCTGGTATTAAATGGCGTAACTTGGGATAATCCGCATATTGATCTTTGGGCAAAAATTGAAGCTGCCAATAATTCTTCTATGTGGTCATTGCGAGATCATCTTTTAGAGCGTCTAATCTACGAGGGTAATATTGTTACAGTTATTAACCATGAAGATAGCGAGTCGAATATTTCTAATCTGGTTAAAGAAGCCAAACAACAAGTAAAGCAAGAACAATATCAGGCGATCGCCTCTGCTAAAATTCTCTTAAAATCACAGATTCAAGATCTTTCTAAAAAGGAATCACGTTCTCCGGATGAAATATTAAATGAAACTAAAACGGCTATTGCAAATTTTTATTGTACCGACGATGTTAGCCCTGAATTAGTTGAATATGATCGTGATGGGCAAACCCGTATCAAGATTCTTCGATTTGAGGCTTTATTTAATACTGACTTAGCAATTAAAAGTGACTTAGATGCCATCTCTAAACAAGCCAAATATGATCAAGGGATTTTTATACCAGATCAACCTTGTCATATTTTAGGTAGCTTCATTCGCAATAAACTAAGACTAGAAAAATTCTTAGTACTTAATCAAGAGTACACAAATCAAGACTTAGAAAATATAGGTCAAATCTGTCGCCAATGTGCAGAAGATATTAAAAAGTATTTAGGGTTTAATATTCCCCAAGATCAAACTAATATCTGGATCTTTCGTAGTTTATGCTCCCAGTTAGGTATTACAACTAAATCAAAGCGAGTGCATGAGAACAATAGTATGACTAACTACTGCTGGATTGATTCTGAGGCATGGGCGCAATTACAAGCAATAGTGGCAAGACGTGAACATCGTCGAAATGAATTTATGGTAAAAGAAGAGATCCCCCCCACCATTATAGAAACTAATCAGGAAGGGGCGATCGATCTAATGCCTAACCAAACTAAAGAACAAGAAAAGATAGCAGATCAGCTTGTAGAAACTTTAGCTAAAACAAATTTTGAGTGTTTAGATGCTACTTTGCTTACAAAAATTAAAAATCAATACTCAGTTGAAGTTATTCGACAAGTTTGGCAGTATTTATCCAATAGGGTAAAGGCTACTATTCAACGGTGGGTATACCCACAATGGCTATACTATGATAGCTAGCAGTCTTGCCAGTTATCTCGAAATTTAGGCTAAAGACAGAGGATTTTAAGTATGTCTATGGATCGTAAGTTGTACCCAACAGATTGGGAGCAAATCGCTATTGCCATAAAAGAAGCAGTTGACTGGAAATGCGAAAAATGCGGCAAACAATATCGCCGCAATGGAGAATCATGGGCTGAGTTCTTTTCAGAGTGGGATATGCAAAGCTCGGAATTTGCCGAGGCAATCGATCATCCCCAGCGATTTACATTGACCGTAGCTCAACTAGATCATGTGCAAAGTAATTGCGGCGGTACGCATCCCGAAGGGAATCGCTCCAACTTAAAAGCCCTATGTAAACCATGCCATCTCAGGTATGACGTTGGACAAATGGCAACGAAAAAACGATTAAAAAAAGAACGTCACGGTCAACTAACACTAGAGGTGACAAATGGCTCAAGTTAATTTCACTAAAAAAGTGGGGAATTATGAGAAAAGTTAATGGAATTCAAACATTACTACCCCTAGAACGTGCGATCACTGTAGAAAGAGATCAGTTACCCATAGAACAATTAAAAGCTCTGCTTGAAACTCTATATCTTGACCAAGAAAGTTACGGCTACTATACAAACTCTGCTCTAAGGCAAGCACATAGTTTAGTTGATACTAATCCAGTCATGGCACTTAGTCTGATCAATGGCATGATTGGACTGCCCAAGGAACTATATGATCTATTTGATCAATTAATTAAGCCCAAGTCGACCAAGCCACTAAAAGTACCTACCTTTATCAGTGGAGATAGCAAAAATCAAAACATAATTGATAGGATTGCTCAACTAGAAGCAAGGCGCAATCAAATTCTAGCGACTGGTCCCGTTGCCGAGCAAGGTGTTTGGATTGAATATGGCAAGGTATCCAAGCGAAAATTCCGTCAGGCATACTATCGCAGTAATAAGCCTATCTTTCAATCTAAACTTCAAGCTGCCTTGCTAAGTGGTGAATCTGGTCTGGTGAAGCGTCAATATATAGGCGAAGAAAACTCTAAACAAGTTAGAGCCGCAGGCGAAGCGATCGCCCGTAGAAATGAATTAGATAGGATTACTAGGGAAATCAAAATGCTTGAGAAAAATTATGAATGAGTTGAAATGTTTTTGGGTTGATCCAAGTGAAATGCCAAATCTGTGGGAAATAATTTGGAATCAATTAGGTATTTTAGAAGGAGATACGGAATGCTTGAATAATAACGAAGTTTGGCAGTATATGGGATCAAAGATCGAAGGCTCAGATTATGTTCATACCTTTAGACATCGGTGCCACCCAAGAACTAAGGCAACGGAATATCGACATATCAAGATGGCAATAGGTTAATAATCATAGCGATCAAAGTTCTAGGGGTGAGTGGTAAATTTACCAGTCCTTCGTGTTATGGTGAAAATGATCCTAGAACTCTGCACAGTCCAACGATCAGGGGGAACTGGTTTCCCCTCCCAAATCTATGATTAACCTTACTTGGCAGTCCGAGGCAGATAGAATAATCGGCTTTAAGTATCTATGGTTAAAGCAAGTCACTGGTTTTGATCCAAAAGTGCATTGTGCTAGATGCCTAATCGGGAAATACTGCAATGACTTTGGCTTGAAAATGCCCATCAATACCGAGATTACTTTGGATTATCCTGAAGGCTCGGTATTGTACTTTTGCGGTGTTTCCACGCCATACGTTTGGGCAAAGAATCTGCACATTGCTGGCATTGTGGTTCATAACTCGATATTTCAGACGACTGCCCATACAGGCGATCGCTTAATAATCCAGTACTTTGAACGCTTGGAATTTGATGACCAGTTAGCAATGGCTCAGTTTGGGCAGCTTGGACGGGAATATCTAACCTGTCGGAATTTCCAATTCGGTGCCTCTTTGCAAGCTCTGGTCGAACTATCCTAGTTAGCCTGATATTACGGTGATCTCGGTAATGCTGAATATAATCTAAGTTCTTCACCAGTGCCACCATGCCATCGCCAAATAAATATGTCTTTTGCTGCAATGTGTCCTCTACAAATTCTCGGAAATCTGGTTGATGCCAGCCCCTTTGAAATGTCCGCAGCCTGATCCGTCCATCATTATAAAATCTCCCAGTTGTCTGGCTCCTGATCTCCCCATCCATCCTCACTGCCAATAGGAATATCTTGCGGCATAGCATCCAACATTTCTTGATTACCGCTATGCGATCGCTCTCATTCTCAATCACATCTATGACAAACAAATTGGTGACTATATCAGAGTAAATCAATGGATTATGTCGGGCATAGTATGGATCAAAGCCATTGGCTTTATATCCCAATATCCTTAGCCTCTCCACATCACCACCAAATCCACACCCATAATCAAAGATTGTGTCACTAGGCAGAATGATCTTTTTAGCGATTGCTTGCTTAATCGGTCTGGATAATTGATTCCTCCTGAGTGCGGAGAAATGTCGGCAGATTCTTGGCATAGATATTTTTAGTGCTTCTCTAAAATCCTACAACCCACTGGATTTACCTGCTACAAGATTTGTTACCCCTAGAACGTGCGATACCGTAGGTAATCCATTTGAAAGTGGTAAATTTACCAGTTGCGATCGATAGAAATAAAAAATGCTAGAAAGTCTTTCAGATGGGGTAAATGTTATTAAAGGTAAAAGAAATGGACAAACATAAAACAGCATTAACTATCGGTAAATTATTCGGTACATCGATCGCACTCTAGCAGTTAGTTCAATCCTATTAACTGGTTTA